>VGEI01000137.1 GCA_016869415.1 Alphaproteobacteria bacterium | reverse complement strand
CAGGGCGGAAGCAGCGGGGAAACGGGGTTGTACGCCCATGGCTTCCCCGGAACCGGGCAGACTGCTACGGTTTGCACCGTTCCAGGGGTTCATCTGGGGAATGTCGGATTGCGTACGATATTCGGCCCGAGGATCCGATTGCACGATGCCGTTAGCCGGCGCTTCAGAGCCTCCTGGTCGATGCTGTTATCGACAGCGTTGGGTAGCGAGGCGAGCGCGTTGATGTCGACCACGAACGAGTCGATCAGCTTTGCCTGAAGCTCCTGCACCCGAGCCTGGGCGGCAATACTGCCGACCTCCAGAACTACGACGAAGCCGACATGCTTCTCGACCACACCGTTGCGCTGCAGGCCCACAACCAGCGGGTCCAACCGCACGCCGATGGGTTTATCGACGCCCGGGAGAGCCGGATCGGCACCGTGCAGAGTTCCCGGCACCGCGAGGGCCAGGAGCAGCAGAAAGTGACAAAACCTGAAACGCAGCATCTTAGGGCCTCGAATCACGGCTCTATTTTAGGCTTGGCCTGCGCCAAGCTCAAATGCCGGCTCAGCGTACCGGGCTGCGCAAGGGTAGCCCGGCCAGCGCCTCGTCCGCCTCTCGGAAAGCGTTGGCACCCACCGCCTCAGACGCTTCGGCGAGTGTTGCCACCCGCTCGGTCGGCATGCCTATGGCCTGTCCCACGGCGATAAAGGCCGCCTCCTTGCCTTCCGGGTGGGCCACCGCGGCGGCGGCCGCGATAAATATTCCTTGTTGCGGCACTGCACGAGCCGCAGCCCCGGCGCAAGCGGCGGTCGCTGTCGGCAGGGTTTTCGCCACGGTCGCAATGATCAAAGGCGCTGCCTGAGGCACAGCCTGCGCCAAGACCGCAGCCGCCTCCGTAATTTGGTCCGGCGCGGCCAAGGCAATGGCCGCCGCCGCCGGCACGGCCGCTGGTTGGGCAATGCCGGCAAGCTCCGCAGCCAAGGGCACGAGGGCAGTCCCGGGTACTCGTGCGCCATCTCGAACGACTGCAAAGGCGACCGCGCGGATTGCCCTGGGTGCCGCGCGAAAGAGGAGCGCGGCGACGTCCTCCGGATAGGCACCCATGGCAACCAGACGACTGGCGGCATTTTCTGGCGTCATCCCCCCGGCCAACAACGCCCGGACCTGCTCGTCCAGAGTCTGCGCCTGGGCCGCCGCCGTCCACGCGCCCAGCGCCAGCGCAGCCGCGAGCATTAGCCGCGGCTTCACGAATGCGTCCATCCGCCGCGCGACAGGATGCGGGGCTTGCCGGCGGCATCGACAACACGCACACCTTTGCCAGCCGTGAGACTGCCGATGCGCGTGATGGGGGTCCTGGCCTCGCGCGCGCGATGTTCCAGCACCTTGGCCGCCGAGCCCGGCGCAGCGAACAGGATCTCATAGTCATCGCCCCCAGTCAGGACGGTCTCGATCAGTGCGGGATTGAGGACCAGCGTCGCCCGCGCAGCGGGCGACAACGGCACACGCGCCTCCTCGATCGTCGCCGCGAGACCGGAGCTCTCGCAGAGATGCCCCAGGTCGGCGACCAAGCCATCGGAAATATCGAGGGCTGCGTTGGCCACACCGAGTAGGTGATGCCCGAGATCGACGCGCGGCAAAGGCAGCCGATAGCGCTGCACGAGATGCTCGATCTGCCGGGGCTTAAGACCGGTGAGCGTGCCGCGGCACGCCAGCAGGCCCAACGCGCCGTCGCCGATCGTGCCGGTGACATAGATGTCGTCGCCGGCGTGCGCACCGCTACGATGCAGACCCCAGGTCGCCCGCACGGTGCCCAAAGCGGTGACCGAGAACTGTGCGGGCCCCGGTGCCGTAATCGTATCGCCACCCACGAGCCGAACGTCGAACTCGGCCTGGTCTTTTGCCAGACCGCGGGCGAAAGCGGCGACCCAGGCATCGTCATGATCCCGCCGAAATGCGGCATTGAGCAAATACCAGCGTGGCACGGCGCCTTTGGCCGCGAGATCCGACAGGTTGACGCGTAGCGCCTTGCGCGCGATCAACTCTGGCGGGTCGTCGGAAAGATAGTGGACGCCTTCGGCAATGGCGTCGGTCTTGACGACGAGTTCCTGCCCCTCGGGCAGCTCCAGAAACGCACAATCGTCGCGCAGCTCCCGAGCGCCCGGCACGTCCGCCGCCAGCGGAGCAAAGTAGCGCGCGATGCGCTCGAACTCACCGCTCCTCTTGCCGCGGGCCATCGGCGCCGACCTCGGTGCTGCGCAGCTGGCGTGCCAAGCGGTCGAGCACACCGTTGACGAAGCGCGTCTCACGCTCGGGGAAGAACGAATGGGCCACACGCAGATACTCGTCGATGATCACCCGCGTATGCGTATCGGCAAAGTCGACAAGCTCGGCGACAGCGGCGCGCAGCAGCGCCCGGATCACGGGATCGAGCCGCTCCAATTTCCAGTGCGCTGCCAGCACAGGCACGATCAGCGCATCGATAGCCTCGCGCCGCGTCCACGCTGCAGCCACCACGGCTGCGAACAGTTTGGCGTCGGGCGCCTCTTTTCCGCTGCCCGCCTCCCTTAGCCGGTGCTCGCGAAATTCCCGGATCACCTCAGCCGTATCGGCGCCGCGCATCTCGATCTGATAGAGCGCCTGGATAGCTAGGGTTCGCGCAGCGGTGCGCCGGGCCCCCTTGCGTGGCACGGATCCGAGAGGGGGTGCAGCGTTGTTCATCGCAACGGCAGGCTGAGCTGCCGCTTCAGCCCGATCATCGCCAGACAGGCGCGGGCCGTGTCGCCGCCCTTGTTGCCGTCGTTGACCCTAGCGCGGACCCAGGCCTGCTCCTCGTTCTCGACAGTCAGAATGCCGTAGCCGATGGCGGCATTGTGGCGCAACCCGAGCTCACCCAACCCGCGTGCACTTTCATCGCAGATGTGGTCGTAGTGACTGGTCTCGCCACGGATGACGCAACCAAGCGCGAGATAGCCGTCGAAGCGCCCCGAGGCGATGCCGAACGAGATCGCCGCCGGAATCTCGAATGCGCCGGGCACCGCAAACCGCTCGTAAGTCGCGCCTGCCTTCTCCAGCGCCGCCACGGCGCCGCGCACCATCTCATCGGCCAGCGGCTCGTAAAAGCGCGCCTCGACGATCATCACGTGCGCCTTTGCTTCAGCCATGTCGCATGCCCCTACTCGTCCGCCAGCGGCGGCACCTTACGCCATTCGACGACCGAAAGGCCGTAACCTTCCAACCCCACAATGTTGCGCGGATGGTCGGAGAGAAGAACCATGTTGTGAACGCTAAGGTCGAGCAGGATCTGCGCCCCGACACCGTAGTCGCGCAAGCCCGCGGCAGCAGCCGCTACCTGACGGCCGTGGTCGGAAAGAAAGTCCCCGAGCGGCGCCGCGGGGCTGTTGGGGTCGCCTAGGCGGGCCCGCACCCGATCCGACAGGCTGGTTGGCCGGGGTTCGCGGATCAGCACCACGACGCCGCGGCCGGCCTGGCCGATCATCTTCATCGCGGAATGCAAGATGCCACCGCGGCCGATCGATCGGTCGCCGAGAACGTCATCGAGGACGTTCAACGCGTGCATGCGGACGAGCACCGGCTCCGGCCCTGAGATGTCGCCCTTAACCAGAGCGATGTGCTCCGCATAGGCCGCGTTGTTGACATAGACATACATGCGAAACGGCCCGCCATGGCGGCTGTCGAGCGTGGTCTCGATCGTGCGCTCGACCAAACGGTCATGCCTGCGGCGGTATGCGATCAGATCGGCGATGGTCGCGACCTTGAGCCCATGGAACTGGGCAAATTTGACGAGGTCTGGTAGGCGCGCCATCGTGCCGTCATCGTTCATGATCTCGCAGATCACGCCCGCTGGGTTGAGACCGGCGAGACGGGCAATATCGACCGCTGCCTCAGTATGACCACTGCGCACCAGCACGCCGCCGTCGCGAGCGATCAGCGGGAAAACGTGGCCGGGCGAGACCAAATCGGCCGCCCCCTTCTCCGGGTCAATCGCTACGGCGATGGTGCGCGCCCGGTCGGAGGCCGAGATGCCGGTAGTCACACCCTCGCGCGCCTCGATCGACAGCGTAAACGCCGTCTCATGGCGCGAGCGGTTCGCCGGCGACATCAGTTTGAGGCCGAGCTTCTCGCAGCGTGCCCGGGGTATGGCCAGGCAGATCAGGCCGCGCCCGTACTTGGCCATGAAATTGACCGCCTCGGGTGTCGCCATTTGTGCCGGGATGACGAGGTCGCCTTCGTTCTCCCGATCCTCGTCGTCGACCAGGATGAACATGCGGCCGTTGCGCGCGTCGTCGATGATGTCTTCGATCTTCGACAGGAAAGCGATATCGGCAACGCCGCGATCGAGCAGCGTCTGCTGGCGCTGCGAGGGCTTCATGTCCGATCCGCTCCTTCGTTGAGGCGAGAAACATAGCGCGCCATCAGGTCGACTTCCACGTTCACGCGGTCAGCTGTCCGAAGGCGCCCTAGCGTCGTCACCTGCTGAGTATGGGGGATGATGTTGACGCCGAAACGCGTCACCGTCCCATGATCGCCTACCTCGTTGACTGTGAGGGATACTCCATCCACGGTCACCGATCCCTTGGACGCGATGAACCGGCCTAGGGCGCGGGACACCTCGAAATCGAGCCGCAAGGAGCCGCCTTCGGGGCGGCATCCCGCTACGGTGCCCACACCGTCGACATGCCCGCTCACCAGATGGCCTCCGAGCTCATCTCCCGCTCTGAGTGCCCGCTCGAGATTGACAGCCGTTCCGATCTTCCATGTTCCCAGTGTGGTGCAGGCCAGCGTCTCGGCCGAGGCTTCGACCGCAAACCAGCCCGTTCCCCTCTCTACGACCGTCAGGCAGCAGCCCGAGCAGGCAACCGAAGCGCCGATCGGCAGGCCGACCGTATCGTAGGCAGTGGCGATGACGAGGCGCGTGTCGGCTCCCGCGCCGGCGCCACCAACCTCGCGCACCTGACCCACGTCGCTGACGATTCCTGTGAACATGCCGGCAGGATAGCAAGCGGACCCGCGGACGGCAATTACTCCGTGTACGGATCAATTGCCCGGGACGGCGAAGGTCTCGATCGTGTCCTCGCCGCAAGGCTCGAGCGAGAGGCGCACGAAGCGCGGCATCTGATCCAGCCGGTCGACGCCAAAGGGAGAGGCCACCGGCACGCCGTCACCGCCTATGATGGCGCCCGCCCGGAACCAAACGATACGGTCGATCAGCCCCTCCGCGAGCAGCGCACCGGTCACTCTTCCGCCCCCTTCGACGAGAACGCGGGTCAATCCCTGGTCGCCGAGGTGACGCATCAGTCCGTGCATGTCCGGCTGATCGCCCGACGACGGCTGGATATCGATAAGCTCCACCCCGCAATCGAGAAACGCGTCGCGCCGGTCGGGATCGCTGTCGGGATAGGCGGCGATCCAGGTCGGCACCTGGCGCGCGCTACGCACCAGTCTCGAGGTCAGGGGCAGCCGCAGGCGCGGATCGAGAACGATGCGCACCGGCGAGCGTGCCGACAGACCAGGCAGCCGGCAGGTCAGTTCCGGGTCGTCAGCCAGAGCCGTACCCACACCGACCAGAATCGCATCGTGCTGGGCGCGTAGTGCGTGCGCCCGCCGCCGCGCCGTCTCGCCGGTGATCCACTGGCTGTCGCCGCGATGGGTAGCGATCCGGCCGTCGAGCGTGGTGGCGACCTTCAGCGTCACCAGCGGTCGGCCTTCACGGACACGCAGGAAGAAACCGGCGTTCAGCGCCGCGGCCTCATCGGCCAGCAGGCCGACATCGAGCCGGATGCCTGCGCGTTTGAGCGAGGCGAAGCCCTTGCCGGCAACGCGCGGGTCGGGATCCTCGATGGCGACCACAGCACGTGCGACGCGCGCGGCAACAAGCGCCTCTACGCAGGGCGGCGTCTTTCCATGATGACTGCAGGGCTCGAGCGTGACATAGGCCGTGGCCCCCGCAGCCGCGGCTCCTGCGCGGCCCAAGGCCTCCGTCTCAGCGTGCGGCCGGCCGGAAGGCTGGGTCCAGCCGCGAGCGATGACTGTATTGTTAGCGACGATGACACAGCCGACGGACGGGTTGGGCCAGGTGACGCCGAGGTTGCGCCGGGCCAACACCAGTGCGGCGCGCATATGGCCGGTATCGCTGGGCGAGAACGCCACCGCTCCTCCCCCGACGCCGCGGGCGCGTCAGTCCTTCTCGACGTTACCGCCAAGCTTGCCGACGAAATCCTCGAAATCTTTGGCTTCGCGGAAGTTGCGATAAACCGAGGCGAAACGCACATAGGCGACAGGATCGAGGGTAGACAGCGCATCCATCACCATCTCGCCGACCACCGTCGAGGGGATCTCGCTCTCGCCGAGACTCTCGAGACGTCGCACGATGCCGCTGACGATGCGCTCGACGCGCTCCGGCTCGACCGGCCGCTTGCGTACGGCAATAGCAATCGAGCGCGCGATCTTATCGCGGTCAAACGGCTCCTTGACGTTGTTCTTTTTGACGACCACGAGGTCGCGCAGCTGCACGCGCTCGAACGTCGTAAAGCGTGAGCCGCAGGCCGGGCAAAAACGGCGCCGACGGATCGCCGAGTTGTCCTCGGTCGGCCGCGAATCCTTCACCTGCGTGTCGTCATGACCGCAAAACGGACAGCGCATCCCCCTTGCCTCCCCTCGTCCTTGTTCTTAGCCCCGCAACCCGGTTAGCGGCCTGCGTAGATCGGAAAGCGGCGGCAGAGCTCCGCCACCTTGCCGCGGACCACGCGCTCCACTTCCGAATTGTCGCCTGAATTGCTGGCTGCCAGACCGTCGAGAACCTCTCCGATCAGCTCGCCGACCTGACGGAACTCCACCTGCCCGAGGCCGCGCGTCGTACCGGCCGGCGAACCCAGACGCACGCCGGAGGTGACCGCCGGCTTCTCGGGATCGAACGGAATGCCATTCTTGTTGCAGGTGATGCCGGCGCGGTCGAGGCTTTGCTCCGCGGCGCGGCCGGTAAGCTTCTTTCGCCGCAGATCGACCAGCATCAGATGCGTGTCGGTGCCGCCAGAAACGATATCGAGACCGCGTGCCTGCAGCGTCGCCGCCAGGGTCCTGGCATTGTCGACCACCGCATTGGCGTAGAGGCGGTATTCCGGCCGCAGCGCCTCACCCAGGGCCACCGCCTTTGCCGCGATGACATGGATCAGCGGCCCGCCCTGCAGACCGGGGAAGACGGCGGAGTTGATCTTCTTGCCGAGTTCCTCGTCCATCGAGAGGATCATGCCGCCGCGCGGACCGCGTAACGTCTTGTGGGTTGTCGTGGTCACGACATGCGCATGCGGCAGCGGACTGGGGTGCGCGCCGCCGGCCACCAGGCCGGCGAAATGCGCCATGTCCACCATGAGATATGCGCCGACACTGTCGGCAATCTGTCGGAAGCGGGCGACGTCGATAATTCGCGGATAGGCGGAGCCGCCGGCGACGATGATCTTCGGCTTGTGCTCGCGCGCCAGCGCCGCGACCTCGTCGTAGTCGATACGATGGTCGTCGCGGCGGACCATGTAGGATACCGCCTTGAACCATTTGCCCGACTGGTTGACCGGCGAGCCATGGGTGAGATGGCCGCCATGCGCCAGAGAGAGCCCGAGGAAGGTGTCGCCGGGCTGCATCAAGGCAAAAAACACGGCCTGGTTTGCCTGAGCGCCGGAGTGTGGCTGGACATTGGCAAAGTTGCAGCCGAAAAGCTGCTTGGCGCGCGAGATTGCCAGTTCCTCCGCCACGTCGACATATTCGCAGCCGCCGTAGTAGCGCCGGCCGGGATAACCCTCAGCGTACTTGTTGGTCAGCACCGAGCCCTGCGCCTCGAGCACCGCGGACGAGACGATGTTCTCCGAGGCTATCAGCTCGATCTTGTCGCGTTGGCGTGCCAGTTCGTCCTGGAGGCTGCGCCAAAGATCGGGATCAGCGTCGGCGAGCGCGCCGGTGAAGAAGCTCTCGCTAAGGGCGGCGGGGCTGGTGGCAAGGGCAGGCTGGGCGGATGGCATCAGGGGCAGCTCTTTCCGTGGAGGCATCTAACCGAGCTTGTCGATGCGGCGCTGGTGGCGACCGCCTTCAAAGCCCGTCGACAGAAAAATACGCAGGCAGTCTTTCGCCACCTCGATGCCGGTAGTGCGCGCGCCGAGCGCGATAACATTTGCGTCGTTATGCTGGCGCGCGAGCCGAGCATCCGTGGTGTCGCGGCAATGCGCCGCCCGGATGCCCTTGTGCCGGTTCGCTGCAATCGCGATACCGATGCCCGTGCCGCAGACGAGCACGCCGCGCGTAGCCTTGCCCGACGTCACCGCCTGAGCGAGAGCCGCGCCATAGTCCGGGTAGTCGACGCTGTCCCGGCTGTCGGTCCCGAGATCAAGCACGGCCATCCCGGCGGCCTGCAAATCCTCGATCAGCGCCGCCTTGAGATCAAAACCGGCGTGGTCAGAAGCGATGGCAATGGAAGCGGCAGCCATGCGAGTTAGCTTCGTTGACAATTGCGGAAGACGGCAAAGCTACCATATGTCGAAACCGGCTGCCAATCGGCCACAACCCCTCGCCCTCACCCCGCCAGGAATCGTCTGCCTGCCTTGCCGCCTCCGCCGCCTAGCCGGGCCCCTGACAGTGCTGCCCCACAA
>VGEI01000136.1 GCA_016869415.1 Alphaproteobacteria bacterium | reverse complement strand
GAAAGGACAGGAAGGCGCCGATGGCGGCGGCCTCGGAGACGGTGAAGATGCCGGCGTAGATACCGCCGATGCTGATGAGCACGATGCTCATCATCGGCCCGGCCTTGCCGGTGGCACGCAGCCGCTCGTGCGCATCGGCGCGCGGCCCCGGCGGACCGTATTGCGGCCGGAAACGCATCCAGATGGCGATGGTCATCATGAAGATGGCGGTGAGCAGCACGCCAGGCAGTATGCCGGCAAGCAGCAGCCGGCCGATCGATTGCTCGGTGAGGATGCCGTAGATGACGAAGGCGGTGCTGGGCGGGATCAGGATGCCCAACGTGCCGCCGGCGGCGATGGTGCCGGTGGCCAGCTTGGGATCGTAGTTGTAGCGCCGCATCTCCGGCAGGCAGACCCGCCCCATGGTGATGGCCGAGGCAACGCTGGAGCCGGAAACGGCCGCGAAGCCGGCGCAGGCCGCAACCGTGGCGGTGGCCAGACCACCGCGCCAGTGCCCGACCCAGGCATAGGCGGCAGCGAACAGGTCGCGGCCCATGCCGGAAGCCGCCGCGCAGTTGCCCATGAGAACGAACAGCGGGATGACAGCGAGGTCGTAGACGGCCGCGTATTCGTAAGGATAGGTGCCCAGCGCCGCGATCGCCGCCGGCACACCGTTGAGAATGGCGAAGCCGATGCTGCCGACCAGCAGCATGGCTGTGCCGATCGGCATGCGCAGCACGAGCAGCAGAAGCATCGCCGCGATACCGGCGATGCCGATGAGGTCGCCAGACGTCATGCGCGGCTCACCGTCATTCGGACGTGGGCGAGCCGGCGCGCAGCCCGCGCACGGCCTGGATCACCAGCACCGCCGCATAAACCGCCGAGCCGAAAGCGGTCAGCAGCAGGAACGGATAGTGGGGCCAGCGCAGCATGTTGCTGAAGCGGTTGGTGGTGGCCATTCCCTCCTTGAACGAATACCAAGCGATTGTGGCGAAAAGCGCGGCACTGACCAGCGACAGGAACAGGGGCACCCAGCGCAGCCCGGGCTTCTCCAGGGGGCGTTCCAGGATGTCGACGGCGACGTGTCCGCCGGTCCAGCCGCAATAGGCAAGGCCGAGGAAGACGATCGCCGCCATCGAGAACTGCGTGAACTCCAGCGAGCCGCGGAAGGGAGCGTTGAAGACGTAGCGCATCACCACGTCGAGGACTGTGTAGAACGTGAGCAGCAGGATCAGCACGCCGGCTGCCAGCGCCAGCCAGCGCAAGACCCGGCCGAACGGCCCCGGTGGTTGTTCGTCCCCCTTGTCCACGGACTAGCTGATCAGGCCGTAGGCGCTGATCAGGCCGCGGGCCGGCAGGCCGGCCTTCTCGCCTTCCTCGACCTTCTGGCGGATCAGCGGCCTGAAGGCGGCGACCCAGCGCTGACGCTCGGCTTCCGGCAGCAGGATGGTTTCGCGATCCTTCTTGGCTGCCTCGATCGCCTCGTGGTTCTGATGGTCGTAGGTGGCAGCACCCTTGAGGCTGAGCGACAATCCGGTCGTGTCGTCGAGAACCTTGCGGAGATCGGCAGGCAGCTTCTCGTAGCGGTTCCGGTTCATCGCCACCAGGAAGGGCGAGCGGCCGAGCGGTGCATTCAAGGTGAAATAGCGCGCCACCTCGATCAGCTTGAAGTCGAGGGCCGCCGACATCGGGATCATCGCCGCGTCGACCACACCGCGGTCGAGGTTGTTGTAGATCTGGTTGGCCGGCATATCGATGGGCGTGGCGCCGAGCGCTTCGAGCTGTGCCGACTGTGCCGCCGACGGTGTGCGGATCTTCAGACCCTTCATGTCCTCGAGCGTGCGGATCGGCTTGCTCTTGCTCATCAGGCTGGCCGTGTCCGAGTTCCACAGCATCAGCACCTTGGCGTCCTTGTACTCGCGCGCCAGGAAGCGGTCGAAATTCGCCCAGAGCTTGCGCGTACCGTCCTCGGCGCTGGTCGCCGTGCCCGGCAGCTCGGTCAGCGCCATCATCGGGAAGTCACCCGATGTGTAGCCGGGCAGGGTGAAGCAGATGTCGGAGATGCCCTGGGTCATCTGGCGGTAGAGCTGCGGCGGCGAGCCGCCAAGCTGCATCGAGGGGAACATCCGCACCGAGAGCTTGTTGCCGCTCTTGCCCGGCAGCTCCTGTGCCCAGGGGGTAAGGACCCGGGCCAGGATGATGTGGGTCGGCGGCACGAAGGTGGCGAGCTTGAGCTCTTCCGCCGCCTGCGCCAGCAGGTCGCGCGGCAGGCCGGCCGAAGCACCGGCGGCCAGAATCGTGGACAGAAAGGCGCGGCGTGAACTGCGCATGGCGATCCTCCCAGGGTTCGATTCGGCGGGTAACCCGCTCTTCCCCCAAGCTTTAAGCAATGCGGCCGGGCCGGTCAAATTGCCGGCCCGGCCACGTCATCCCAGCGCCTGCGGGATGCTACTCGGCGGCCAACGAGATCGTCGCCTCCTCGTACTTGCCCGCTCCCATCTGGCCCTCGGGGAAAATGCTGCGTTCGGCGATCCAGCGGAACGATTCTTCGAACACTTCCTTGGTGTAGGGCTCGAAGACGATACGCTCGCCCGGCCCCCAGCGGCGGGTGTCCATCGTCTCGTGGAAGCGGACCGGGAACTCCTTCTTGTAGTGGTGCGTGTAGAGCTCCGGCCGCAGGTCGATATCGCGCTGCGTCTTGCGCAGGGCGCGAAAATACTTGCGCAGATCGTCAGGCGCGGGATTGCCGTTGATCATCGTTGCCATCATGAAGGTCGTATCGATCACCTTGCGGAAGCCGAGCTGCTCGAGAAAATAATAGGGGCCGCTGAAAGCCGAGCAGGCCGGTATCTTGCGGTCGAACAGCTCCTCCATGCGCGCGAAGAGCATCCCTTGCGCGAAGGACAGCTTGATGTCCGAGAGCGGCATGTAGGATTCGAGCGCCTGTATGGTGGCGTAGTGGCTGCCCGACTGGTAGCCGACCGAGATCGGCACGCCCGCCAGATCCTTGGGCTCCTTGATCGGCGACTCGGGTGGCACGAAAACACCGGCCGGCGAGACCAAATAGCAGTCGCGGTAGAGCTTGCCGTGGCCGACTGAGGCGGCGACGTTGACCGTCCAGTGGCAGGCACCGCTGACGTCGCAAGCGCGGCCCTTTTCGAAAGTCTGGTAGGCACCGACCTTGTCGCCGAGATTGTGCGCGCGGGCGGCGCGCGAGTAGGGCGTGTCTTCGAACTCATAGTCGAGGCCCTCGTCGCGAAAATAGCCCTTCTCCTCGGCCACCCATTCATGCAGGCGCATATGCGGCTGGATGACGAACTTCGACATGGTTCCCTCCTCTCGGGCGGCCTAGCAGCAGCTGGCCGGTTTCCTGGCTCTCGTCCTGTCGCCGCGCTCGGCGACCCGTCGGGCGCGGATCATCTTCACATGCTCATCCATCAGGCGCCTCGCCGCGGTCGCGTCGCGTGCCTCGATCAGGTCGACGAGTTCGGCGTGAACCTTCTGGATGTGGCTGGCCACGGCTGCCGTCAGCGTGCGGTTGCGCAGGGGCCAGGCGACATGCTGCAGCGAGATGAGCTGCACGACCAGCACGCGGTTGTGCGAGGCCTCGGCGATGGCCAGATGGAAATTCTGGCAGGAGCGGGTATAGGCATCGGCGTCGCGGATCATTTCGGCGCCGTAGGCCAGCCAGCGCTTGAGGTTGCGGAGATCGGCCGCGGTGGCTTTCTCGGCTGCGAGCTCAGCGGTGACGCACTCGACCGCACGCTGCGCGTCCATGACCTCCTGCGCCTCGGCCCCGGCAAGGTCGAGCTGCACTGCCAGCGCCTCGGCAAAAAGCCGCGGGTTGCCCTGGGTGATGCGCGCCCCGCCGCCCTTGCCGACCTTGATCTCGACGATGCCCAGCGCCTCGAGCGTCCGCAGGGCGTCGCGGGCCACGATGCGGCTGACACCGAAGCGCGCGGCAATGTCCTTCTCCCCGCCCAGGAAGTCGCCGGGCTTCAGGCGCCGCTCGAAGAGAGCCTCGCGGGTAGCGCCGACGATCTGCGAGGACAGGGTCGCGCCGCGGCGGACAGCCGTCTGCCGCCCCGGGCGCTCCTCGTCCTTGAACAGCGCATGCACGCTCATGCGGAAGCTTCCCCCGGCTGTCCTGGGATAACGATATTAAAGATACTATCTTTAAGTCAAATACGGAAAGCTGCGCCCTCGGCCGGTCCGGTAGCGGTCAGACCCGTGCAGCCTGCAGCGTCGAGGGCGCGAAGAGCTCTTCCGGCGTGATGGGCCTGGCGGCGAGTCCCTGCTCGACGGCGTAGCGGCCCAGCGCCTCGAACTCGCGGCGGTTCGCGGCGACGCCATAGCTCCAGTAGTCGTCGCCCATTAGCGCCCTGGTCGCCTGATACTCAGCAACGAGCCAGGGCAGCGTCACCGCCAGCCGGCCGGCGTGCTGCAGCTCGGCCACCGCTAGTTTCTTTGCTTCGACGAACGCCTTGTAGATGTTGGCGGCCAGCCACGGATGCTGCTCATGCAGCGTCTTGCGGATGCCGAGGATGTGCATGATCGGGAACATCCGCGCCTTCTTGAAATAGGCCTCTTCGGCGGCGCGATAGTCGGGGAAGAGACGCGCAACGGGGACGCCGGGCTTGCCGAAGTAGGAGGGCGGACGCGGGCCCATAACGGCGTCGAGCTCGCCCGTTGCCAGCATTTGCGACAGTGTCCGGTCGGACGGAATGCGCTGCAGGTCGATGGGCGGCGGCAGGGTGATCGGCGTGCGCTCGGCCCGGCCCGGCTCCTCCATGCCGCCGCCGCGCCAGCGGACATCGCTGGCGTCGACGCCGTACTCGTCCTTGAGCATGCCGCGCACCCAGACATTCGCCGTCTGCTGGTACTCGGGCAGGCCGACGGTCTTGCCCTTGAGGTCGGCCGGCGTGCGAATGCCGCGATCGGTGCGGACGATGATCGAAGCGTGGCGGAAGGAGCGCGAGAGAAAGGCCGGGATGCCGACGAAAGGCGCGTCGCCGCGCGCCGTGGTCAGCAGGTGCGTGCTCAGCGACAGCTCGGTGATGTCGAAATCCTGGTAGCGATAGGCACGGAAGAACATCTCTTCCGGCTCGAGGGCCGAGGCCACGATCTCGCAACCGTCGACGGTCACGCGCCCGTCGAGTATCGGCCGTGTGCGGTCGTAGGGCGCCACCGCAAGACTGACTCTTAGCTTCGCCATGACTATTCCCCCGTTTGCAGCAGTTGCCCGCGCTCGCGGGCCCGGCGGAAGCCAAACAGGAACACCGCCAGGCTGCCGCCCAGGTAGAGCAGGTTGATGGCGATGGCGGAGACCATCAGGTCGCCGCGGAACGTGCCATCCATCACCAGGGCGCGCATACCCTCGAATACATGAGTGGGCGGCAAGGTCCAGGCCACGGCCTGCAGCCAACCCGGCAGCGTGGCGACCGGATAATAGACACCGCAGATCGGTGCCAGCAGGAAGATCGAGGCCCAGGCGAAGCTCTCGGCAGCCAGGCCGAAGCGGATCAGCATGGCGCACATCAGCAGCCCCACGGCCCAGCCTGTCATGGCCAGCACGGCATAGAAGGCAACGAGCGGCAGGCCCATCTCGAAGATCGAATAGGCGAAGAGCGGGATGGCGAGCAGGGCCGCCGGCACCACGCCGATCAGCGAGCGGATGATCGAGAGAGCCATCAGCGCCACCGCGTACTCGGCCGGCCGCAGCGGTGCGACGAACAGGTTGGCGAAATTGCGCGACCACATCTCCTCGAGTAGCGACAGGGTCATGCCGAACTGACCGCGAACCAGCAGGTCCCAGAGCAGCACCGCGCCGATGAACAGGCCACCGGCGCGCAGCACCCAGGAGGACTGGCTGGCAAGAAACGTGTTGATGAAGCCCCAGATTATCATCTGCAGCAGCGGCCAGTACATCAGGTCGAAGACCCGGATCCACGAGCTACGCGCCAGGTAGCCGTGGCGCAAGAGGATGGCGCCGACGCGGCGCAGGCTGTCGCCGAGCGCGAAGCCACTGCTCATGGCGCTGCCTCGTTCGACCGACGATCACGGGCGATGTCGAGGAAGACGTCCTCTAGCGTACGCCGCCCGTAGCGGGCGATGAGTGCGGTGGGTGCGCCACGGTCGACGATTTTGCCGGTCTTCATCATCAGGACGTCGGCGCACAGGCGCTCGACCTCGGCCATGTTGTGCGAGGCGAGCAGGATCGAGGCGTGGGTCTCCCGGGCGTAGCGCTCCAGGTAGGTCCGCACCCAATCGGCCGTGTCGGGGTCGAGACTGGCCGTGGGCTCGTCGAGCAGCAGCAGCTCCGGCCGGTTGAGCAGTGCCTTGGCCAGCGCCACGCGGGTTTTCTGGCCGGAGGACAGGCTGCCGGTTTTGCGGCTGAGAAGCTCGGTAAGCTCGAGGGCTCCGGCAAGCTCGGCGATGCGCTCGCCCGGCCGGCGCAGGCTGTAAAGCCCGGCGAAGACCATCAGGTTCTCGCGCACGGTCAGCCGATGCGGCAGATCGACATAGGGCGAGGAGAAATTCACCCGCGGCAGCACCCGGTAGCGGTGCCGCAGCATGTCCTCGCCGAAGACTCGGATCTGACCGGCGCTGGGCACCAGCAGGCCGAGCAGCATGGAGATGGTGGTGGTCTTGCCGGCACCGTTGCCGCCGAGCAGGCCGGTAATCTGGCCGCCGGGTATGGCGAAGCTCACCCCGTCGACGGCGGTCACGGTCTTGAAATGCTTGGCGAGGCCGTTGACCTCGATGACCGGCCCGCTGTGCGGCATCAATAGGCGTTGCGGTTGATCGCGGCGAACGGTGTCAAGGCCAGGATCTTGAGGTCGAAGAGGAACGACCAGTTGTCGATGTAGTAGAGGTCGTGCTGGACGCGCAGCCGCATTTTCTCCGGCGTGTCGGTTTCGCCGCGCAGGCCGTTGACCTGAGCCCAGCCGGTGATGCCGGGCTTCACCCTGTGGCGGCTCAGGTAGTCGTCGATGATCTTGGCGTATTGCTCATTATGGGCAACCGCGTGCGGCCGCGGACCGACCAGCGACATCTCACCGGTCAGCACGTTGAAGATCTGGGGTAGCTCGTCGAGGCTGGTGCGGCGCAGGAAACGGCCGACGCGCGTCACCCGCGGGTCGTTGCGCGTCGCCTGCGGCACCACGGTCTCGTCGTCAGGCCGGTGATGCATGGTGCGGAATTTCCAGACCACGATGGCGTTGTTGTTGAAGC
Source organism: Alphaproteobacteria bacterium (assembly GCA_016869415.1). Classification (GTDB taxonomy): domain Bacteria; phylum Pseudomonadota; class Alphaproteobacteria; order CACIAM-22H2; family CACIAM-22H2; genus VGEI01. The sequence continues at coordinate 1,474 of VGEI01000136.1, read as the reverse complement.
CGTAACGCCGCTGGCGGAAGAAGACCGGCCCCGGGCTGTCGAGCTTGATCGCCGCGGCGACGATGCCGATCACCGGCAGGACGATGAGCATCAGCAGCACGCTGAGGAGCCGGTCCTCCATGTTCTTCAGGACCAGACTCCAGCCCGAGAGCGGCCGCTCGAGCATGGAGAGGAGCGGCACCCCGGCCACGGGCGTGACGCCGCGCACGGGCAGCGACGAGCCTACATATTCCGGGCAGAGCTTGACGTCGTTGGGCAGAACTTTGAGCTTCTTGATCAGCTCCTGTAGATAGGCGGTCGAGCGCCAGGGCACGGCGACCAGGACTTCATCGACCGCATGCACGCGCACGAAGCGCACCAGATCGTCGACCGAGCCGCGCACCTTGTGACCCACGACACTGTCCGGCAAACGCTCCCAGTCGTCATCGAAGACGCCGACGATATGGTACTGGTGCCGCGCCTGGCTCTCGATCTGGCGGATGAGATGCTGGCCGGAATCGCCGGCGCCGACGATGGCGACGTTGAGGGCGAGCTTGCCGCGCTGGCGCCAGCGGTCGATCTGCACCAGCACCAGCAGCCGGGTGAGAATAAAGCCGGCCAGCGTCAGGGCGAACCAGCCGATGGCGAAAGCTCGGCTGAAGGCTACCGACGTCTGGGTGAAGTAGGCGAGGGCGATGAGCGAGGCCATCACCGCCGTCCAGGCCATGGTCAGGCGGCCGATCTGCACGGCCAGGCGTGGCAGGTCGTCGAAGACGTAGACCCGGGCTACCTGGAGATAGTTCACCGCCAGCAGTACCGCGCCGATGATGGCGATGATGTAGAGGTCGGGGATGTTGAACGTCTCGTGGCGCACGAAATAGGACAGCACCGCGCCAAGGACGACGACGAGCACGTCCACCACCCTGAGGCCGCCCAACAGCAAGGTCTTGATGTCGGCGGCGGCGACGCGACGGTTGCGCAGCATTGCGTGAACGGAGCCAGGTAAAGCAACGCGCCCTGGCGACGGCCGCGGACGCGCGTTAAATCAAGGCGTTACATTAGGATAATCCGCGCCGCGAGGCAAAGCCCGGCGCGCCGGCCGCTAGCGTGCAGTGTGCAGCCACCAGGTGTCTTCGTTGATCGAATAGATCGGCCGGTAATGCTTGATCACCGACGAGGGCACGATCTGCGAAATCTGATTGTCGAGAACCAGGGTCTGGCCGTCGACATAGACCACCAGCACGGCGTGAGGCTGCTGCAGGTTGGCGTCGTCGACCACGGCAATGCGCAGTACATCGTTACTGAAGCCTAGTACCCACTATCGCTAACGCGTGAGTCGTGATTCAAGGTTGGGATGAAACGCATCCCTGAAGCGACCCCGATCACGTTGATGGAGGCTGAGCGCGCCGAGCTTGACGGCTTGGCGCGCTCGAGGCGTACCGAGCATCGCCTGCGGCAACGGGCGCGGATCGTGCTGTTGGCAGCGGATGGCGTT
>VGEI01000135.1 GCA_016869415.1 Alphaproteobacteria bacterium | reverse complement strand
CCGTCTCGAGCTCTTTCAGGCGCTTGACCTGCTCGATCTTCAGCCCGCCGTACTCCTGGCGCCACCGATAATAAGTGACCTCGCTCACCCCGATCTGGCGGATGACATCAGCGATATCCTGGCCCTGTGAGATCAAGACATCGGCTTGTCGGAGTCTCGAAACGATCTCTTCAGGCTTGTGCCTCTTCTTCGGCATTGCAGTCCTCCTTCTTGTCAAAAGACATAGTTCAGGGCGGACCACTGTTCAGGGGGAGGACCACACGCCGCCAGCCAGTGGCGTGAGCACGACCTGATGATCAGGCGCTTTCACAACGCCGCGTTGGCCCCGGACGAGATCGCCGTGGTGCTCAACAGCAAGGGATTGAAGGTCAAGACTTGGCATGTCAGCGAAACCTTCGTGCGCAATCGGCTGAAGTCCCTAGGCCTGCAGCCCAACGCCAGCCGCATGTTCTACATGCAGGGCAAGAACCGCTACCGGCAGCGCTGATCGACTGCAGATAACTCCCGGCCGCTGTTTTCGGTTCATACTCCGAGATAGCGCTCCCAGAGCGCCCGGTCGGCGGCCAGCGCGGCCGACGGCCCGGCCCAGGCCACGCGGCCTTTCTCCAATATGGTGTGGCGGTCGGCAATCGCCACCAGCCGCTCGACATACTTGTCGACGGCGAGGATAGCCAGACCGCCGGCACGCACGCTGGCCAGCACGCGCCAGATCTCCTCGCGCAGCAGCGGGGCGAGGCCCTCGCTTGCCTCGTCGAGGACCAGCAACGTGGGATTGGTCATCAACGCCCGGCCGATGGCCAGCATCTGCTGCTCGCCGCCGGAGAGCTGCCCACCCATGTTCGAAGAGCGCTCGGCCAGGCGCGGGAAAAGCGCATAGACGCGCTCCAGCGTCCAGGGCTCGCTGGCGGCGCGCCGGTCGGCGGCGAAGGCGATCAGGTTCTCATGCACGCTGAGATTGGGAAAGATGCGTCGCCCCTCCGGCACCAAAGCGATTCCGGCGCGGCCGATACGGTCGGCACTCCAGCCGTCGATAAGGCTGCCCTCGAAGCGGATGCTGCCGGCGCTGGGGCGCAGCAAACCGACGAGGCAGCGTAGAGTCGTAGTCTTGCCCATGCCGTTGCGCCCAAGCAAGGTGCCGGCCTCGCCCGGGGCGAGCGCCAGGTCGACCCCGAACAGGACCGGCAGACCGGCATAGCCGGCGTGCAAGCCTGCGATTTCGAGCAGCGCACTCACGCCGCACTCTCGCCGAGATAGGCCCGCCGCACCTCGGGATGAGCGCGGATCGCCTCAGGCGTGCCGGTGGCGACGATCCGGCCATAGACCAGGGTGGAGATGCGGTCGGCCAAGCGGAACACCGCGTCCATGTCGTGCTCGACCAGCAGGACAGTGAGCCGGCCCTTGAGCGATTGCAGCAGCTGAAGCAGGCGCTGCGATTCGTCGGGGCCGAGCCCAGCCATCGGCTCGTCGAGCAGCAGCAGCCTGGCGCCGGTGGCGAGAGCGAGGCCGATTTCGAGCAGGCGGCGCTCACCATGGGCCAGCTCCCCCGCCAGCGTATCGACACGCCCGGCAAGGCCGGTCTCCTGCGCCTGCGTCTGTGCCTGGGCGAAAAGCGTCTCGTCGCCGGCAACCGGCTGCCAGGCCGTGAACAGGTGCCCGCGCTGTGGCTGAAGCGCCAGAGCCAGGTTCTCCAGCACGGTGAAATTGGGGAACAGGCTGGTGATCTGATAGGAGCGCGCCAGACCGCTGCGCACACGCGCGTGCATGGGCAGATGCGTGACGTCGACACCGTCGAAGACCGCGCGGCCGGAACTCGCCGGCAGCGCACCCGAAAGCACGTGGATCAGCGTAGTCTTGCCGGCGCCATTGGGCCCGATCAATGCGTGCAGTTCACCCTGTGCGATGTCGAGGCTGACGGCGTCGACAGCCGTGACCCCGCCGAAGCGCTTGCTCAAGCCCTCGATACGCAGAAGCGGGGTCATGCCCCACCCCTGGAGAAACGGGCCCGGCGCCAGAGACCCGCAAGCCCCGAGGGCGCGAACAGAACGACCGCGAGGATGGCAACACCGACACCCAGCGGCCAGTGGATGGTGTGCTCGGCCGCCACCTCCTCGATCAACAGCAGCGCCACCGCGCCGGCCACGCCACCGAAGAACTGCCCGGCCCCGCCGAGGATGACCATGATCATCAGGGTACCGGATTGCGTCCAATGCAGCAGGCTCGGACTGACCAGCCCGTTGAGCGTGGCCAGTAGCCCGCCGCCCAGCCCGGCCAGCGCCCCGGCGACGACGAAGGCCGCGAGTTTCAAGCGGTAGACGGGAAAGCCGATCGCCTCCATGCGGGCCTCGTTGTCGCGGATGCCCTGCAGCGCCCGGCCCAAAGGCGCGTTGAGCAGCCGCCACATACCGAGCAGTGACACGGCAAACAGGGCCAGCACAGCATAGTAGAAGGTGAGGTCGTGGCGCGGGTTGAGGCCGAGACCGAGCGTGGGCCGGCGCGGCAGGTTGAGGCCGTCATCGCTGCCCAGGCCCTTGAGCGAGAGCACGAGGTAGTAGGCCATCTGGGCGAAGGCGAGCGTGATCATGATGAAGTAGACGCCACGGGTGCGCAGACTGACGGCGCCGATGAGCAGCGAGAGCAGACCACCGGCGAGCATGGCGGCGGTCCAGACCAGCCAAGCGCTTGTCACGCCGCCGCGCACCAGCACGGCCACGGCATAGGCGCCCGCACCGACGAAGGCAGCATGGCCGAAGCTCACCATGCCGCCGTAGCCGATCAGCAGATTGAGGCTGGAGGCGATCAAGGCGTAAATCAGGATGCGGGTCGCCAGCACGACGTAGAAGGGCTGATCGAGAGCGATCAGCCCCAACGGCAGCGCCAGCAGCAGGACGAGCCCGCCCAGCGCCACAACCGGCCGAAAGCGAATGGTCAGGGTGTCGCGCATCCCTGTCCCGGCCGGCCCGCCGCCATTGTTATACCATCCGCCCCTTGAGCAAAACCCGCCAATGCTATATTCCGCCTCATCTCTTCCTGCCGTGTGAAGCGCAATGTTGGGATTTGTCCGGGCGTCGGAGGTCGAGCGCGCCCAATCGATAGCCGACCTCAGGACCCTGGCCAGGCGGCGCCTGCCGCGCGCCGTTTTCGATTTCTTCGACGGCGGGGCGGAGGACGAGCAGACCCTGGCCGAGAACCGCGCGGCCTTCCAGCGTACCAAACTCATCCCGCGGGTGCTCAACGACGTCTCGAGCGTCGACCTCGGCACCACCATCCTGGGACAGAAAGCCAGCCTGCCGGTCTGCGTCGGCCCGACAGGGGCGGCCGGGTTCGGCGGCCACGGCACCGACGTCAACATCGCCCGCGCCGCTGCCGCGGCGGGCATTCCCTATTCGCTGTCGACCTCGGCCACCGCCTCGATCGAGCGCATCAAGGCGAACGCACCCGGAAGGCTGTGGTTTCAGGTCTACATCCTCAAGCAGCGCGACTTCACCTACAAGATGATCGACCGCGCCCGCGACGCCGACTACGAGGCGATCATGGTCACCGTCGACCTCGCCGTCGGCGGCAAGCGCGAGCGCGATCTGCGCAACCATTTCGGCATCCCCTTCAGCTACACGCCGAAGAACGTCTGCGACTTCGCTTCGCGGCCGCTCTGGGCGCTCTCCATGCTGCAGAAGGGCACGCCGCAATTCGAGAATCTTGCCGGCTTCGTGCCGCAGAACGCCAGCGCGGCACAGGTCGGCTCCTCGGTCGGGCGCAATTACGATCCCTCCTTCGACTGGGATGCGCTCAAGGCGATGCGCGACCACTGGAAGCGCAAGATGCTGGTCAAGGGCATCTCTCATCCGGCGGACGCCGAGCGGCTGATCAGGATGGGCATCGACTGCGTCATCGTCTCCAACCATGGCGGGCGGCAGCTCGACGGCGCCATCGGCTCGCTCGACGCGCTGCCGGCCGTCGTCCAGGCAGTCAACGGCAAAGCGGAAGTGATCGTCGACGGCGGCGTGCGCCGGGGCGGCGATGTGGTCAAGGCGCTGGCGCTGGGGGCACGCGCCGTGATCATCGGCCGGGCCACGCTTTACGGCGCCTGCGCCGGCGGCGAGGCCGGCGCCAAGAAGGCGTTGTCCATCCTCACCGACGAGCTCCGGCGCACCATGCAGCTCTGCGGGCTGACGCGCATCGACCAGATCGGCCCGGGGCTCATCGCCAGACCCTAGCCGCGCGCCGGGAACAGCCCGGTCGGCTTGAAGAACAGCACGGCAGCCATCAGCACATAGATCAGCACCGCGGCAACGGCCGGTCCGGTCTCGGCGGCGAAGGTCTGCGGCAGCACCTGCTTGAAGAGTAGCGGCAGAAAGGTGCGGCCGGCCGTGTCGACCAGCCCGACCAGCAGGGCGCCGACCAGGGCACCGCGGATCGAACCGATACCACCGATGACGATGACCACGAAGGCGAGGATCAAAATGTTCTCGCCCATGCCGACCTGCACGGCGAGCAGCGGACCCAAGAGCGCGCCGGCCACGGCGCAGAGTGCTGCACCCAGCGCGAAGACGCCGGTGAACAGCCACTTGGTGTTGACGCCCATGACATCCGCCATGTCGCGGTCCGAGGCGCCGGCGCGAACCCACATGCCGACCTTGGTCTTGGCGACCAGCAGATAGAGGAACACGGCCATGGCGAGACCGGCGACGATCACCACCAGGCGGTAAGCCGGATAGCGGAAACCGGCGATCTCCACCGGACCCGAGAGGCCCGCTGGCGTGTTGAGCATGATGGGTGCGGAGCCCCAGATCATGCGCACGACCTCGTTGGCGATCAGGATCAAAGCGAAAGTGGCCAGCACCTGCGACAGATGCGAGCGCCGGTAGAGCGGGCGCAGGATGCTGAGCTCGAGCAGCACGCCGATCAGCGCCGTGCCGGCGACCGCGATAGCGATGCCGGCGAGGAACGAGCCGGAGGCCTGGATGACCGAAGCCGCGATATAGGCGCCGATCATGTAGAGCGAGCCATGCGCCAGGTTGATCATGTCCATGATGCCGAAGACCAGCGTCAGCCCGGCCGCCAGCAAGAAGAGCATGAGCCCGAACTGCAGGCCGTTGAGCAGCTGCTCGGCGATCAGCGCGGCGGGCATGAAGCAGGCCTACCCTCTCCGCCCGTCTGCCGCATGCGAAGCGTGGGGGCGGAGAGGGAGCTTGGTGGCGTTACATCGTGCACTTGGCCGCGTGCACGTCCTGGTGCTGACTGAAGATCCTGCCGACCGTCTTGTTGGTGATCCGGCCGCTCGAGTCCTTGTAGACCTCGCGCAGGTAGTAGTCCTGGATGGGGAACTGGTTCTTGTTGAAGCGGAAGGCACCCCGCGTCGAATCGAACTTCACCTCGCGCAGCGCCTTGCGGAAGGCGTCCTTGTCCTCGACCTTGCCGGCGACCTGCTTCACCGCCGCGTCAAGCAGCAGCGCCACATCGTAGGCCTGGGAGGCGTACATGGTGGGCAGGCGCTGATACTCCTTCTGGAACTCGGCCACGAATTTCTTGTTCGCGGCGTTGTCGAGATCGAGCGTCCACTGTGAGGAATTGAGGATGCCGACCATCGGCTCGCCCACCGCCTTGATCGTGTCCTCGTCGGCCGAGAAGCCCGGCGTATAGAGCGGCGCGTCCTTGTTGGCGCCCGCCGCGGCGTACTGCTTGACGAAGTTGATGCCCATGCCGCCGGGCAGGAAGAAGAACACGGCGTCCGGCTTGGCGGCGCGCATGGTGGCGATCTCGGCTGCGTAGTCGAGCTGCCCCATGCGAGTGTAGACCTCGTCGGCGATCTTGCCCTTGTAGAAGCGCTTGAAGCCGTTGAGCGTCTCACGGCCGCCCGGGTAGTTGGGCGCGATCAGGTAGACGTTCTTGAGGTTGCGCTGGTTCATCACCTCGCCCATGGCGCCGGGGATGTCCTCGTTCTGCCAGGCGACAGCGAAGAAGTTCTTGTTGCACTTGGCGCCGGCGTAGTCCTCGGGCCCGGTGTTGGTGCTCAGGTAAACCGTGTCGCTCTCCAGGATCGCCGGCATCACCGGCAGCAGCACGTTGGAGAAGACCATGCCGGTGATCACGTCGACGCGGTCACGCTTGGTGAAGCGCTCGACCGTCTGACGGCCGACATCCGGGTTCTGCTGGTCGTCGACCACGCTCACCTCGGCCGGCAGGCCGCCGAGCCTGCCGCCGTTGAGCTTCACCGCGAGGTTGAAGGCGTCGCGCATGTCGATGCCGAGTGCCGCACCCGGCCCTGAGAGCGTGCTCATGAACCCGACCTTGATCCGGTCGGCGGCCTGCACCGGCGTCACGATCACTGCCGATAGCAGAAGCGCTGCGATGAGTTTGTTCATCCTTGCCTCCCCGTTATTTCCAATCGCCCAGATGTCATGCCCGCGAAAGCGGGGGTGACGAGCGTTTCTTGCGTCTCTAGACCCAAGCCTGAAGCACGTACTCGTAAGGCCCCCCTGCGTTGACCATGTCGACGCGTTGCAGCTTGATACGCAAGCCCTCCCTGGTCCGTGTCAGATGATGAATATACGAGCCGGCGAAGTGCCTCGTCGAATCGTTGCGGAACTCCATCATATGGAAGCGCGAGCGCGCCACGATGGCGTTACCGCTCTCCTTCTCGATGGTCACGTTGCCGACCACGTGGTTGGTGCCCCAGGCCGTCTTCTGCGACCAGGCGCGCGGATGACCGAGCCGGCGGAGCCGCACGCTCATCAGGTTGCGGTCCTCCCAGAAAATCGAGGGAACGCCGTCGCCGGTGGTCTGCTCGGGCGAGGCCGGCATCCAGTAGGTGCCGTCAGCGGCGAACAGGTCGATGAAATCCTGCCAGCGTTTGCCGTCCAGGCATTCGGCCTGGCGATAGAGGAACTGTTCGACCTCGCGCTGCAGGTCGTGACCGTTGGCCTTGCGCGGCGAGGCCTTGCTCTTCACCGCGCGGCTTTTCTTGGCCAGAGATTTGCGTTTCTTGGCCATTTCAGTTGACTCCCATGTACTCGGCCCAGGCGCGGAACTGATTGCGCATCGGTTGTTCCGAGGTGCCGATGACCGAGGTCACCACGCCGTTCTCCTCGGGGTCCTGGCCGGCATTGCGGTGGAAACTCACCCAGTCGCCGCCGTCGGAAGCCAGGCCCTGATGGCATTTCCAGAAATTCCACAAATCGTCGGCGTTGACCATGGTGGAGGGCGAGTTGACCAGGTTGTAGTAGCCCAGCGCCCTGCGGTAGATCGCCTCGGGTGCGCCCTTCAGGCGGAAATGCCAGATCTCGGTCAGCGTCTTGTCGACAGCCAGCGGCCGCACGGCACGCAACTGCTGCAGCGGCGACTGCACCGACAGGCCGGGATAAAGCAGCACGTGGTGGATATTGACGCCGAAGATCTCCTCCATGCGCTGCTTGCCATAAGCCTTCTCCATCACTTTCTCGTAGGCCAGCGTGTCGGGATCGCGCGGCCGCAAGCCCATGTAGCCGGTGAGGATGCAGTGGCCGTGCCTGTAGCCGATGGTCTGGAACACATCCCACTTGGTGATCGGCGTGGCGAAGGCCGAGAGGAAGTGATAGCTGAGCGGCGCCTCGCCGCCTTTCTTCTTCAGCTGCTCCTCGATATCGCCCGCCGCGCGCCCGGTGGATTCGTGCGTCACCGACGGATGCAATGCATCGAGCTGATTCTCGAGAAAGATCTTCCAGTTCGAGTTCTGGATGACGCGGAAACAGGTCGGTACCACTTCGACCTCGCCTTCAGGGGCCCGGTCGCAGATGTCGTCGAAGGCGACCTTCGCCGGCCCCAGCCAGTCGAGCAGCGAGGGGCCCTCGGCCGACAGGCTGGCGAAGACGAAGCCGCGATAGCTCGCCACACGCGGCGCCGATTTCATGCTGCAGTCCGGGCTGTCGATCGACAGCCGCGTGCCGGCATACCCCTTATCGAGCGGGATCGCCTTGCACTTGCCGTCGGTGTCGAACTGCCAGGAATGGTAGGAGCAGATGATGCCCTTGCCGACATTGCCGCTGCGGTCGCCGTAGAGCATGGCGCCGCGATGCGGGCAGCGGTTGTAAAGGACCCGAACGGATTTATCGGAGTGGCGGACCATGAGCATCGGCTGGCGGCCGATCTGCACCGTCCAGTAATCGCCGACGTTCTTCACCTGGCTCTCGTGGCCGACATAGGTCCACACCTTGTTGAAGATGCGATCCATCTCGAGCTCGAAAATACCCGGGTCGGTGTAGACCCCGCGGTGCACACGGTCGGGCTCCACCGCCTTGCGCAGATCGAGGCCGATATCGACTCCCATGCTCTCCTCCTTCAGATCCTTCAGGCGATATCCCGCCGGCCACGTTCGGCCAGCGAATCGAAGTTGCGGCACATTTCCTGGAGCGCCCAGTGCGTCATCTCGACTGCGGGCCCCGGCAGCCCGGCGATGGCCGCGTTGTTAACAGCGCGAACCGCGGGCCAGATGCGGGCGAACAGTCGCTCGCCCGCGGTGGTCAACCTCAGGCGCGTCACCCGCGCGTCGCTGGTGTCGGCCAGGCGGGTGACCCAGCCGGCGCGCACCATGCGCTCGACCGTGCGCGAAAGTGTGGTGCGCTCGATGCTGGTGAGGTCGGCAAGCTCGCTCATCGACAGGCGGTGACGGCTGTAGAGCGAGGCCAGTGCCCGCCATTCGGGGACGCGCAGGCCGGCGGATTTCAGCGCGACCGCGAGCTGCCGGTCGCGGCGGTCGAGCAGCTGGGTGATCCAGAAGAAAAGATGCCGGTCGAGAGCAAACTCGGGCGCTCCCGGCTCGGGGATCGGCGCTTCACTCAAAGGGGCGGCGCGTCGGGACATCGGCCCTCCCA
>VGEI01000134.1 GCA_016869415.1 Alphaproteobacteria bacterium | reverse complement strand
CGGGACTACCGGCTGACGACGGCCGAGATCCTCTATCACATGCCCGACCATCCCGGCCTGCTGCAGACTTATGTCTGGCAGGCCCTGGACCTGGCGCCGCGCTTCCCGGAACTTCTCAAGTTCCTCAAGTTCTGGGAGACGTGTCTCGACGGCAAGCTGCACAGCGTTCGTGTGGCCCAGGTCGAGATCATCAAGCCGCCGCAGATCCGCTCGAACGTCAGCCTCCTGGTCCTCCACTAGCGGGTTGATCCGCCTCAATCCTTGATCCGCGGGGCCAAGTGACGGAAGCTTCCCCTTTACCGGGAAGGCGGCATGGCGGAAGCGGTGACAGCGGGCGGTCCCAGCGGCAAAGTAGTTGTCCGCAATATCGGGCTGCTGCTTTCGGGCGATCTCGACCGCCCGGTCCTCGACGCCGATACCGTGGTGGCGGTCGATGGCAAGATCGCGGCCGTCGGCAAGGCTAAGGACGTCGATACGTCCGGCGCCAAGCTCACCGTCGATGCCAAGGGCACGACCCTTGCCCCCGGCCTGATCGACAGCCACGTCCATCCGGTGTTCGGCGACTGGACGCCGCGCCAAAGCCAGCTCGGCTGGATCGATTCCTTCCTCAACGGCGGTGTCACCACCATGATCTCGGCCGGCGAGGTGCACCTGCCCGGCCGGCCCAAGGACATCGTCGGGGTCAAGGCGCTGGCCATCACGGCGCAGCGTTCGTTCGACGCCTTCCGTCCGGGCGGCGTGAAGGTGCTGGCCGGCGCCCCGGTGATCGAGAAGGGCATGGTCGAGAGCGACTTCGCCGAGCTGGCCAAGGCCGGCGTCAAGCTGCTCGGCGAGATCGGCCTCGGCTCGGTCAAGGCCGGCAACGAGGCCAAGCAGATGGTCGCCTGGGCGCGCAAGCACGGCATCCAGTCGACCATCCATACCGGCGGTCCCTCGGTGCCCGGCTCCGGCTATATCGACAAGGATGTGGTGCTCGAGGCCGATGCCGATGTCATCGGCCACATCAACGGCGGCCACACGGCGCTGCCGCTCGCTCAGATCACCTGCCTGTGCGAGGGCTGTGCGCGCGCCATCGAGATCGTGCACAACGGCAACGAACTCGCCGGGCTGCATGCACTGCGTGTCGCCAAAGAGCTGAAACAGCTCCACCGCGTCATCCTCGGCACCGATTCGCCGGCCGGCTCGGGCGTGCAGCCGCTCGGCATCCTGCGTATGATCGCGCTGCTCTCCAGCGTCGGCGAGACCCCGGCAGAGCAGGCCTTCTGCTTCGCCACCGGCAACACGGCGAAGCTGCGCAATCTCGACAGCGGCCTGATCCGGGCCGGCAAGGCCGCCGACTTCGTTTTCATGGACAAGGCGCAGCACTCCGCCGGCAGCAACATCCTCGACAGCGTACGCAAGGGCGACCTGCCGGGTATCGGCATGGTCATGATCGACGGCAGCGTGCGGGTCGGCCGCTCGCGCAACACGCCGCCGGCCGAGAAAGTGCCGGAGGTCGTGCATTGAGCCAGCGCTATTACCGGGTTGCCGCCGTCCAGTTCGCGCTGAAGCCGGTCGCCAGCTTCACCGAGTGGGCCGCCCAGGCGGAGGCCTATGTCTGCACGGCGCGGCGCGAATTCGACGCCGAGTGCGTCGTTCTGCCGGAATATTGCACGGCGTCGCTGATGTCGATCCCGGTGGGCGGCAGGCCCGGGACGGCGCAGGACGCCGCCGCCTACGCGCCGCGCTATGTCGAGCTGTTCAAAGGGCTGGCGGCGCGCGAGGGCCTCGCCATCCTCGCCGGCACGCAGCTCGTGGCCGAGGGCAACAAGCTCTACAACACCGCCCACCTCTTTCATCCGGACGGCCGCATCGACACGCAACGCAAGCTGCACCTGACGCCGACCGAGGTGCGGGCCTGGAACCTCGACGCCGGTGACGCGCTGAAGCTGGTCGAGCTGCCCTTCGGCAAGGCCGCCCTGCTCACCTGCTATGACATCGAGTTCCCCGAGCTCGCCCGCCAGGCCCGGGCCCGCGGCGCGCGGGTTCTGTTCTGCCCCTCCTGCACCGACGACCGCCACGGCTTCCATCGCGTGCGCTACACGGCGCAGGCGCGAGCCATCGAGAACCAGGTTTATGTCATCGTCTCGATGACCGTAGGCAGCCTGCCGATCGATAACCTGCGCGCCCATCAGGGCCAGGCGGCAATTCTCACCCCTTGCGACTATCCCTTCCCGACCGGCGGTGTGCTGGCCCAGGGCGAGCTCAACCAGGACATGGTGGTCGCCGCCGATCTGGACATGGAAGCGATCGGGCGTGCTCAGGGCGGCGGCTCGGTCCGCACCTGGCAGGACCGGCGCAAGGATCTCTACCCGCTGGCGGAATAGCCCCGCTTTTCTGCGCGGACCGCTGCAGGCAACTCAGTTCCGAAGGAACAACCATGCCGACAAACAGCAAGCATCCTGAAACCATCGTCCTGCACGGCTCGTACCGGTCGGATCCGTCTACTAACGCCGTGGCCGTGCCGATCTACCAGACGACGAGCTATCAGTTCAATTCGCCGGAGCACGCAGCCAACCTGTTCGCGCTCAAGGAGTTGGGGAACATCTACACCCGAATCATGAACCCCACCTGCGCCGTGCTGGAGGAACGGCTGACGCAACTCGAAGGCGGCGCCGCCGCGCTGGCGCTGGGTTCGGGCCAGGCCGCCTCGCTCTTCGCCATTCAGAATATCTGTCACGCTGGCGACAATTTCGTCTCCTCGACGGACCTCTACGGCGGAACCTGGAACTTGTTTCTCAACACCATGAAGACCATGGGAATCGAAGCACGTTTTGCCGACCCCGCCGACCCTGAAAGCTTCCGCCGCCTCACCGATGCGCGCACGCGCTGCTACTACGCGGAGACTTTGCCCAACCCGAAGCTGCGTGTCTTCCCCATCGCTGAAGTCGCGAAGATCGGCCGCGAGCTCGGCGTTCCGCTGATCGTGGACAACACCGCAGCGCCGGTCCTTTGCCGGCCGTTCGATCATGGCGCAGCCGTCGTCATGCATTCGACGACAAAATATATCGGCGGCCACGGCACCTCGATCGGCGGCATCCTGATCGATGGCGGCAATTTCGACTGGGAAAAGCATGCCGCGCGCTTTCCCATGCTGACCCGGCCCGATCCCAGCTACCACGGCGCGGTATGGACCGAAGCTGTCAAGCCGCTGGGGCCGATCGCCTACATCATAAAGGCCCGTGTCACGCTGCTGCGCGACGTCGGCGCGGCAATGAGCCCCTTTAACGCCTTCATGTTCCTTCAGGGGCTGGAAACATTGCCGCTGCGCATGCGCGTTCACTGCGAGAATGCGGCAGCTGCGGCAAACCATCTTGCCGCGCATCCGAAGGTAAGCAACGTGATCTACCCGGGACTGATGACCGGAGAGGCCAAGCGCCGCGCCGATGCCCATCTCAAGCGCGGCTACGGGGGGCTTCTCGGCTTCGAGCTCAAGGGCGGCCGCGAGGCCGGCCGCCGGTTCATCGAAAATTTAAAGATGCTCTACCACGTTGCCAATATCGGCGATGCGCGCAGCCTCGCCATCCATCCGGCAACCACGACGCATTCGCAGCTCTCGCCCGAAGAGCAGGCCAAGACCGGTGTGACCGACGGCTATGTCAGGCTGTCGATCGGCCTCGAACATATCGAGGACATTCTCGCCGACATCGATCAGGCCCTGGCCAAGGTGTGAGCTAGCCATGAGAACCGTCTTCGAGAAGGTCATGCCGCCCAAGACCGGGCTCGCCGTCGAGGTGGCCCAGGGCCAGCACCTGCGCGTCACCGACCTCGAAGGCAAGCAGGTCGTCGACATGGCTCTCTTCAACAAGGCGAATTTGCGCGAGAAGCTCTCGACCTCCTACTCGCGTACCCGCTACGTGCCGCCTGCCGGCACGCCCTACATCCCGCGCGACAAGCTGACCATCGGCGACACGCTGATGTCGACCATCTGCCGGCCGATGATGCGCATCGTCGGGGAGACGCCGGAGCCCAAGGGCGTGCACGACACGCACAACCGCATGTGCAACCGCTTCCTCTACGAGACTTTCGGCATCGGCCCGGTCGACGGCTGCCACGAGATCATCAGCAAGGCCATAGCACCCTATGGGCTACTGCCTGAGGACGTGCCGGACACCATGGACCTGTTCATGAACTACCGCCATGACTGCGCCCAAGGACGCTGGATCATCGGCGAGCCGGTGTCGAAGCCCGGCGACTACATCGAGTTCGAGGCGATGATGGACGTGCTGGTCGGCCTATCCAATTGCCCGATGGACGTGCTGGCGCCGTGCAACGCCTATCACTGCACGCCGGTGAAAGTGACGATCTTCGGCCCTAACTGAGCCGGTAGCGCTTCACCGCCGCTTCGTCCCAGGCGAGACCGATCCCCGGCCGGTTCGACGCGGTGACGGCCCCATCGACGGCCTGCGGCGGCTCCTGCAGTACGGCACCCGCCACGTCGAGGAATTCCAGCCAGTGGCAGGTCGGGGTCACCGGCAGGAGATGCGCACTCACCTCGATGAAGAGATGGGTCGAACAGGCGACGCCCGCCGCATGGGCCAGCGCCGCTGCGCGCAGCCAGCCGCTCACCCCGCCGATCTGCTGCGGGTCAGGCATCACATAATCCGAGGCGCGCAGGCGCAGGCTCTCCGCCATCTCGAACGTGCCGGAGAAATTCTCGCCGATCTGGATCGGCGTCCCGACGGCGGCGGCAACCTGCGAGCAGCCGAAATGGTCGTCGCAGCGCACCGGCTCCTCGATCCAGGCCAGCCCCTCGCCGTCCAATCCGCGGCTACGGCTTATCGCCTCGGCGACGTTCAGGCTCTGGTTGAAATCGGCCATCAGCGTGACGCCGGCGGGTGCGGCCTTGCGGAAGGCGCGTACCGCGGCCAGATCCTCGGCGAAGCTCGGCCACCCGATCTTGAACTTCGTCGCCCTGAAGCCGTCGTTGAACGAGCGCGCCGCCACCTCCGCCGCGTTCTTCTCCGAGACCATACCGAGGCTGTTGTAGGCGCGGATCGGCCGCGCCCTGCCGCCGAGCAGCTCAACCAGCGGCACGTCTCGCGTCTGGGCCAAGGCATCCCACAGCGCCATGTCAAGCCCGGAGACGGCAATACCGGCGAGACCGCGCGCCCCGCCCAGCAGAGTGAAGCGCTGGCGCAGCTTCGGCTCGAGCTCGGCAGGCACCACCGCTTCGCCCACGATCGTCGCTGCCAGCGCCTTAACCAGCTCGTCGAGGGGCTTGAGCGCCAAACGCTGGTAGGCCAGCAGGTAAGCACGCCCGACGATGCCCGCCTTCGTCAGCAGGTCTATGAGCAATAGCGGCGCCTCACCTAGCGTGCCTGAGGCCGTGGTCACCGGATATTTGAGCGGCGCCACCACCGGCGTGGTGCGGATATCGCTGATAGTCAGGACAGTTGTGCTCATGGAGGCCCCCGCTAGACGCTCAGATACTGCGCGCGCACCGAATCGTTGGTGGCGAGCTCGGCCATCGTGCCCGAATAGCGGATGCGGCCTTTCTCGATGATGTAGGCACGGTCGGCCACCAGATGGGCGAAATGCAGGTTCTGCTCCGAGAGCACGACGGTCAGCCCTTCCGATTTCAGCGCCTTGATGGTGTTCGCCATCTGCTCGACAATCACTGGCGCCAGCCCCTCCGACGGCTCGTCGAGCAGGATGGCTCGCGGGTTGCCCATTAGCGTCCGGGCGACGGTCAGCATCTGCTGCTCGCCGCCGCTCATGCGGCCGCCCGGCCGGCTGCGCATCTCCGCGAGGTTGGGAAAGATCTGGAACAGGCGTTCGGGTGTCCACGCGGGCGCGTCGGCCCGCGGTTTCTGACGGCCAACCTCCAAATTCTCCATCACCGACAGCTCGGCGAAGATACGCCGGTCCTCCGGCACATAGCCGAGGCCGATCTGGGCGATGGCGTGAGGCTGCCAACCGGTGATCTCCCGGTCGAGGAAGGTAACCGCACCGGATGCCGGTGACACCAGGCCCATGATGCTTTTCATGGTCGTCGACTTGCCCGCCCCGTTGCGGCCGAGCAGCACCACGACTTCGCCCTTGGCTACATTGAGCGCGACATCGGCCAGGATATGCGCCCGGCCGTAGTAAGTGTTGAGGCCCTGAACCGTCAGCATCAGTGGCCTCCGAACGTTGAGCCGGAGCCGAGATAGACGTCCTGCACGTCCTTGTCGGCGCGCACTTGGGCCGGCGTGCCCTGGGCGATCAGCTTGCCGCGATTGAGCACGATGATACGGCTGGCCTGGGCGAAGACCACGTCCATGTCGTGCTCGGTGAACAGCACGGCGATGTTGCGACCACGCGACAGTGTCGCGGTCAGCTCCATCAGGGCGACACGCTCCTTCGGCGCCATGCCGGCGGTCGGCTCGTCCATCAGCAGCAGACGCGGCTGGTTGGCCAGAGCCACAGCCAGCTCGACGCGCTTGAGATCGCCGTAGGCCAGGACGCCGCACGCCCGGTTGCGCTGATCGACCATGCCGACCTGCTCGAGCAACGAGGCGGCCTCCTCGGCCTGGAGTTTCGCCGCCGGCGTCCAGAACGAATTCAGCGCACGGCGATGCGAGAGCAGGGCCATCTGCACGTTCTCTGCCACAGTCATCGAGCCGAATGTGGCGGTGATCTGGAAGGTGCGACCGACGCCCAGCCGCCAGACTTGGCGCGGCGCGAAGCCGGTGATGTCACGGCCTGCAAGGGAAACAGAGCCGGCATCGGGCCTGAGCTGGCCCATCAGCATGTTGAAGCAGGTCGTCTTGCCGGCGCCGTTGGGCCCGATCATGGCCAGGAGCTCGCCGGAATCGACGTCGAAGCTCACGCCGCCGACGGCCTGGACGCCGCCGAAGGACTTACGCAGATCGCGCACGGCGAGGACGCTCATAGATCCTCCGCCTTGCCCTTGAGCCAGAGACGCATGGCGAAACCGGCGATGCCCTGCGGGAAGGCCAGCACCAGCGCGATGATCGAAGCGCCGAGCACCAGCCGCCATAGCTCCGTGAGTCTGACGAGCTGCTCGTGCAGGCCCATGTAGACGACGGCGCCGACCAGCGGCCCGGTGATGGTCTGCACGCCGCCCAGCAGCACCATCATCAGAGCGTCGACCGATTTGGGGATCGCGGCGTAGGTCGGGAAGACACTGCCCTTGAAGTAGGCGAAGAGCCCGCCGGCCAAGCCGGCGAACACGGCGGCGATGACGAAGGCCAGCCACTGCACACGCATGACGTCGATGCCGATCGCCTCGGCGCGCAGCGGAGAATCGCGGCTGGCGCGCAGCGCGTAGCCGAAGGGCGCGTAGATCACGCGGCGCAAGGCCAGGGCGCCGGCGATGCAGAGGACGAGCGAGAGGTAGAAGTAGGCTGCTTTCCCCGCCGCCCATGAGGCCGGCCAGATGCCCAGCAGCCCGTTGTCGCCGCCGGTCATCGCCACCCACTGGAAGGTGATGGACCAGACGATCTGCGCGAAGGCCAGGGTGAGCATGGCGAGATAGACGCCAGAGAGCCGCACGCAGAACCAGCCGAAGATAACGCCGAAAACCCCGGCGAGGAGCGGGGCGGCGGCGAGACCTGCCCCCATCGGTGCAGCGAGATGCTTGGTCATCAGTGCGGCACCGTAGGCGCCCAGGCCGAAATAGGCGGCGTGCCCAAACGAGGCCATGCCGCCCGGACCCATGATGAAATGCAGGCTGGCCGCGACGAGAACGAAGATCAGGATCTCCGTCAGCACGATCAGGCCGTAGTCGCCCGTATACGCCGGAGCGAGGGCGAGTATGGCCAAAGCGGCAACACCCAGCCATTTGAGCTCCACCGGGGTGGCGCGCACCACCGGCTCGACCGCACCGGCGACGCGGGCATGAGCCGGCGGTTTGCCCAGCAATCCGTAGGGCCGGACGATCAGCACCACGGCCATGACCAGGAAGCTGGGGATCAAAGTCATCTTGGAGATGGCTATCCTCACGCCGAACAGCGTGAAATCGGGCACGAACAGCATAAAGGCCTGCAGCTCGGCGATCAGCAAAGCGGCGAGGTAGGCGCCGCTGACGCTGCCCATGCCGCCGACCACCACGACGACGAAGGCATCGGCAATGATGGCCAGATCCATGTTGAGCTGCACGGGCTCTCTCGGCAGCTGCAGACCGCCACCCAGCGCCGCGAGGAATGAGCCGAGGAAGAACACCGAGGTAAAGAGCAGCTTCTGGTCGACACCCAAGGCCGCAACCATCTCGCGGTCGAGTGTCGCGGCGCGTACCAGCGTGCCCCAGCGCGTGCGGTGGAAGAGCAGCCAGAGCAGGCCGAGCACGGCCGGGCCGACGACGATCAGCAGCGCCTCGTATTGCGGGAAGCGCTGGTCGAGGATGTAGAAGGCGCCGCGCATACCGGGTGCCCGCGGACCGAGAAGATCCTGCGCGCCCCAGAGCCACAACGTGGCGTCCTGCACTATCAGCACGACGCCGAACGTGGCGAGGAGCTGGAACAGCTCGGGCGCCTGGTAGATGCGGCGCAGTAGCAGGATCTCGACGAGCACGCCGAGCAGACCGACCACCAGCGCGGCAATAACGATGCCGCCCCAGAAACCGAGATGGCCGAAAGCCACCCAGTCGAGGCTGCGGGTCAGCGTCCAGGCGACATAGGCGCCCAGCATGTAGAAGGAGCCATGGGCGAAATTCACGATCCGGCTGACGCCGAAGATGATCGACAAGCCGGACGCGACAAGGAACAGCGACGAGGCGCTGGCAAGCCCGTTGAGGAACTGTACGAGAAGGAAATCCATACGGAGCGATGCCCCCACCTCACCCCCTCCCTCTCCGCCCCTGGGGGGCGGAGAGGGGGGGGCCCGCATAGCGGGAGGGTGAGGTG
>VGEI01000133.1 GCA_016869415.1 Alphaproteobacteria bacterium | reverse complement strand
CGATCCAGCGGAATCCGCGTGCGCCAAGAGTGACGCCGACGAAGCCCGGCAGGCGCGAAGCGGCGCGGCGCAGCGCCATATCGAAGTCGTCGGTCCTAGCGAAGGCAACGAGGGCGGGCTGGGCGAAGACCACATGGCTGGCGCGTGGCGCGAGGTCGGCGAGGATCGCCTCGGGCGTGGTGTCGGCGTCCAGTACCGTGGCGACACTCTTGGCCTTCGCTGCGTCGAGCACGCGCGCCGCCCCGGCCGGCCAGCGCGTGTCGACCAGGGCCAGAGCGAAGCGTCCGATGGTAGCGATTGGCAGCCAGCCCGGATCGGGGTCGAGCGCGCCGTCATAGTAGGGCACGACGAGGCGTTCACCGTCTGCCCGGACGAGGATGGTAGAGATGGTCGAGCGGCCGCCGGTGACACGACGTACGTGTCGAACGCCGATGCCTGCGGCCTTGAGGCCGGCGACGATGCGTTTGCCAACCGTGTCATTACCTACCCGGCCCCAGTATTCGATACGGCCGCCCAGCCGGGCAATGGCACGCGCGCCGCTCGAGGCCGTGCCGCCGGCGGTCTCCAGGCAACTTTCGGCCAGAACCTTGGCAGGAAGGGGCGGGACCAGGGGAACCTTGAGGATGGTGTCCCAGGTCGGTGCGCCGACCGCGAGAAGAAGAGGGCTGCTCATCCGGCGAAGATAACGCAGCCCCTCGCGGTCTTCGAGGTCAGCCCCAGACCTCGCGCGCCGTCTCGACCACCAGCCGCAGCTTGGCGATCTGCTCGTCAAGGGTCAGGGCGTTGCCGTCGACGGTGGAGGAGAAACCGCATTGCGGGCTGAGGCAGAGCTGGTCGAGCGGCACGTATTTGGCGGCCTGATCGATGCGGCGCTTGAGGTCGTCCTTCTTCTCCAGAGCACCTTTCTTGGTGGTGACCAAACCGAGGATCACCAACTTGCCTTTGGGCACGAAACGCAACGGCTCGAAGCCGCCCGAGCGCGCGTCGTCGTATTCGAGGAAGAAGCCGTCGACCTTGAGCTGGCCGAAGAGCGCCTCGGCGACGAAGTCGTAGCCGCCTTCGGCCACCCAGGAGGAACGGAAATTGCCGCGGCACATATGGGTACAGACGGTCATGCCGGCAGGCTTCCTCGCCAGGGCACCATTGATCAGCTTGATGTAGATCTCGTGCTGGTGCTCGGCGTCGCCGCCGAGCTGCTTGATGTGCTCGCGCTGCGCCGGATCGTTGAGATAGGCGAGGCTCGTGTCGTCCATCTGCAGATAGCTGCAGCCGAGCCTGTGCAGGCCGTCGACCTCGTCGGCATAAGCCTTGGACAGATCCTCCCAGAACGCCTCCAGCTGCGGGTAGATCGTGGCGTCGATGGCGGCGCGACCGCCCCGATAGTGCATCATCGAGGGCGACGGGATGGTCAGCTTCGGCGTCGCCTTGCTGGTGGCCGATTTGAGGAACTGAAACTCCTCGCCGAAGATCGTCTTGTCGAGCTTGAGCTTGCCGGTGACCTTGAGCGCCGCCGGCGTGAATTCGATCACCCCCTGGGCGTTCTTGAACTGGACCTTGAGGTTGTCCTGGACCTTGGTGACCCCGCCGACCTGGTAAAGGAAATCCATATGCCAGGAGCCGCGCCGGATCTCGCCGTCAGTAGCCACCTGGAGGCCGATATCCTCCTGCATCTTGACCGCGTCACGGATCGCCTTGTCCTCGACCTTGCGCAGGGCGGAAGCGTCGCTCTTGCCCTGCTTGAGATCCTCGCGGGCCTGCAGCACCTCCTTTGAGCGGAGCAAACTGCCGACATGGTCGGCGCGGAAGGGAGGCGTAGTGCGAGCGGTCATGGAGGTTTCCTCTAAGAGGGTCGGTCGGAAGGGTGTCCGGTGGTTGTGATTTTTTGAAACATAGTTCCAAAATTTTGACAAGCTGTCCGGCGAGGCGTATCTAGGCGGGCGTGGAGGACGCCGCTATGGCTCGCAACGGCCTCAAATCCGTTGGCCATTCTAAGCCCCGACGGCCTGCCGGCGACACGGTCTCGGCGCTGGCGCGCGGCATCGCCGTATTGCGCTGCTTTAGCGAGGGTACGGGCACACTCAGCCATGGCGACATCGCCCGCCAGACCGGCATTCCCAAACCGACAGTGACGCGGCTGGTGGCCACGCTTGAGACGCTGGGCCTGCTGCGGCAGTCCGCCGAGAGCGACCGCTACGCGCTGGCGCCGGGTGTGCTACCCCTGGCCCGCGCCTACCTCGCTGGGCTCGACGTGCGGGCCCGTGCTCGGCCGCACATGATGGCCCTGGCCGATGAACTCGATGCCTCGGTCTACCTCGCAGTCTGCGAAGCGCCGGACATGGTGGTGATCGAAGCCTGCCGTTCGCGCTCCAACGCTCTGACCTCGCGGCTCGACATCGGCAGCCGGGTGCCCCTCGCCCTCTCGGCTATCGGCCGGGCCTATGTCGCCGCGCTAGACGCGCCGGCGCGCGAGGCGCTGTTGCGCACCCTGAAGGCCCAGGCGGGTGGTGCTTGGCGCAAGGAAGGGGCCGCTCTCGAACGCGCCTTGCGCGATGCGAGCTTGCGCGGCTATTGCGTCTCGCTTGGCGAATCACATCCCGATATCAGCGCTGCCGCCGTGTCGCTGCTCACTCCGTCCGGCGAGGTCATGAGCCTCAATTGCGGCGGTCCGTCCTTCCGCTTCACCGAGGAGACGCTGCGCCGCCGCGTGGCGCCGCGCCTGCGCGTCACAGTGGAGTGCATTGCCGCGGATATCGGCGGCACGGTCACCAATGCGTCGCCGCTGCGGCTCGCAGCCAGCGCCTGACCCCCGGAGTAGCGCACGGAGATTCTGATGGCTCAGGCCCAACCCCTTCATCCTTCTACCAACGGGCGCTTGGCCTGGCGCCGCGATACTTTCAAGAACCCGGCGGACTACACGATCGAGCTCAACGACGGCGACCGTAGCGAGCTGATGGCGGCGGTGGACACCGTGCATCGCCAAGGCCGGCTGACCCCCGCCCACGCGCTGGGGCCCGAGGATTTCCGCTTCAAGCGTCTGGCCCAAAGCTTGCTCCGTGGCTTCGAGGAGGTGAAGTCCGGCTACGGCTTTGTGCTGCTGCGCGGCTTGCCGGTCGAAGGTGTGACGCTCGACGAGTTCATGGCTGCAGTTTGGGGCATCGGCACGCATTTCGGCTATCCGCTGTCGCAAAACGCCCAGGGCGAGCTGATCGGCCATGTCATCGACGCCACCAGGCAGGAGCAGACGCCACGCATGTTCCGCAGCAATCTCGAGCTGCGCCTGCATACCGACGTCACGGCGATGATCTCGCTTGCTTGCTGGCACAGGTCGATGGAAGGTGGGGTGAGTTACTTGGCCAGTGGCGTTGCCATTCATGAGGAGATCAAACGGCGGGCACCTCACCTCCTGGCGCCGCTCTACGAGGGCTATCACTATCACCGCCTCGGCGAAGAAGGGGAAGGCGAGGAGACGACCACGCCCTACCGCATGCCGGTGTTCGCTAACCGTGGTGGACAGATCAGCTGCCGCTACCAGCGCGCCGGGCTAGCCGCCGGGCAGCGTGAGCGTAACTTGCCGCTCAGTGACCTGGACATCCAGGCCCTCGACCTGTTCGACGAGGTCGCCAGGGCGCCTGAGATGCGTCTCGCCTTCAATCTCGATCGCGGCGACATGCTGGTCATTAACAATTACGCCGTGCTGCACGCACGCACCAAGTTCACCGAATTTCCGGAAGCAGAGCGGCGGCGCCACCTCGTGCGCCTGTGGCTCGATGCGCCCGGCTTTCGCGATGTGCCGCGCGAATTCAATCTGTTTGCAGTCAACGGTGTGCCAAAACAGGAAGGACGGAGCTGTACTTTCGATTTCAGGAAACTTTACAACGACGACCCACGGGCGACCGGTGGCATGCCGAACCTGAAGCTGAGCGAGACCAATTCGGCGCGTTGAAGCCGCCGCGAGAACGTGAGAGGGAGGAAAGCGATGAACCGTCTTGCCCGCGCCGCACTGGCCGCGCTCACCCTAGGCTTGGCTTTGCCGGCTGCCGATGCCGTGGCGCAGGCCTATCCCATCAAGCCGGTTCGCATGATCGTGCCCTTCCCCCCGGGCGGGGCCACCGACATCATCGCCCGTCTGGTCTCCGACCGGTTGACCGAGATGTGGGGCCAGACGGTGCTGGTCGACTACAAGCCGGGGGCCGGGACGATCGTCGGCACCGAAGTCGTCGCCAAGGCGCCACCCGACGGCTACACCATGGGCATGGTGATCACCGCACATGTGCTCAACCCGAGCCTGCGCAAGGAGATGCCCTACGACACGCTCAAGGATCTGGCCGGCGTGTCGCTGGTTGCCGTGTCGCACATCGTCATCACCGCTACCAATTCACTGCCCGCCAACAACATCCGCGAGCTGATCGCCTACGCCAAGGCCAACCCCGGCAAGCTCAACTACGCCTCGCCGGGAACCGGCACCGCTATGCACCTGGCGGGCGAGCTGCTCAACACCATGGGCGGGATTCAGATCGTGCATGTGCCATACCGCGGCGGTGCCGCGGCCTATCCCGACGTGATCAGCGGCCGTATCGAGCTGCAGATCGATCCGATGCAGGCCTCGATGCAGAACATCGATGCCAAGCAGGTCAAGGCCCTGGCCATCACCAGCCTGCAGCGCGCCCCCAACGCGCCGTCGATTCCGACGGTGGCCGAGACGCTGCCCGGCTTCAACGTTCTCAGCCTCTCGGGCCTGGTGGTGCCGGCGGCGACGCCGCGGGACATCGTGCGCAAGATCCACGCCGACGTTCGCAAGGCCCTGGAGAACAGCGAGCTCAAGACCCGCATGGGTGGCCTGGGCATGGACCCGGCGGCCTCCGATACGCCGGAGGAGTTCGACCGGTTCATCCGTAGCGAGATCGCCAAATGGGCGGACGTGGTGAAGTCATCCGGCATGAAGCTCGACTGACGGCTAGCGAGGGGAAGCAAGAGTGATCCGCAGCGACAAACGCATTCTGACCACCCATGCCGGTGCCTTGCCGCGGCCCGAGGATCTGCGCGCGCTGATCTTCGCCAAGGCCGACCGGCAGCCTTATGATCCTGCGGCACTGGCTGCGCGCCTGCGCCAGAGTGTAGCCGAGGTAGTCGACAAACAGCTCAACGCCGGCGTCGACAGCATCAACGACGGCGAGCTGAGCAAGACCAACTTCACCAACTACGTGCGCGAGCGGCTGAGCGGCTTCGAGACGCGGCTGCTCAAGCCGGGCGAGGGGCCGCCGCCTCTGTCCATCGCCAGCCGCGAGATGAAGAAGTTTGCCGGCTTCTTTAACCGCGGCGGTAAGGGTTTCGGCGGCTTCGCCGGCGCGGGGCCGAGCAAGCCACAGGTCTTCTGCGTCTCGCCGCTGAAGTATG
This sequence comes from Alphaproteobacteria bacterium, assembly GCA_016869415.1. Classification (GTDB taxonomy): domain Bacteria; phylum Pseudomonadota; class Alphaproteobacteria; order CACIAM-22H2; family CACIAM-22H2; genus VGEI01. Next base: position 3,519 of record VGEI01000133.1, on the reverse strand, counting down.
TCGGTCACCAGGATCTGAAGAGCGATCTAGACAATTTTCGCGCGGCGCTGGCGGGCAAGAAGGTGACCGAGGCCTATCTGCCGGCTAACACACCCGGCACGATCGAGCACTGGCTGCGCAACGATTACTACAAGAACGACGAGGAATTCCTCTACGCCATTTCCGAGGCGATGCGCGAGGAGTACAAGGCCATCGTCGAAGCCGGCTTCCTGCTGCAGATTGACGATCCGGACCTGCCGGACGGCTGGCAGATGTACCCCGACATGTCGGTGAAGGAATACCGCAAGTACGCTATCTTGCGGGTCGAAGCGCTGAACCATGCGCTACGCGGCATTCCGCGCGAGAAGGTCCGCCTGCACGTCTGCTGGGGCAGCTTCCACGGCCCGCACGAGAACGACATCCCGCTACGCGACGTCATCGACATCGTGCTCAAGGTGCCGGCCGGCAGCTATTCGATCGAGGCCTCAAACCCGCGCCACGAGCACGAGTGGTCGGTGTTCAAGGATGTGAAGCTGCCTGCCGGTGCCGTGCTCATCCCCGGCGTGGTCGGGCACTGCACGGACTTCATCGAGCATCCGCAGCTCATCGCCGAGCGCCTGGTGCGCTACGCGAAGCTGGTCGGGCGCGAGAACGTCATGGCCGGCACGGATTGCGGCCTCGGTCCCCGCGTCGGTCACGAATCGATTGCCTGGGCGAAACTGGCGGCAATGGCCGAGGGCGCGCGGCTCGCCACCAAGCAGCTCTGGCCGGCGCGTAAAACGACGAAGCCTAAGGCTGGGAAGAAGACAGGGAAAAGGAAGGGGCGGCGTTAGGAGGCCGGCTCCTGGAAAGCTTGGGCCCATTCGGCGGTGCGTTGCAACCCGCCGAAGGAGAACAGGTGGATGCCCGCGATGCCAAGCGACGGGTCGCTGGCGCTGGCCGCCGCTAACTCGCGCACGATGGCGTCCGGCCCGGCCTCGTTGAGCAGGTGGGCGATCGCCGGTCCACGCAACGCGAGGGCCCGCACCGAGTTGCCCACGCCGCAGCGCAGACCGAACTTCACCAGGGTGGTGATGCTCGCCGGTCCGGCCAGGCCGACCCGCACCGGTACCTCCGTGCCGCTTGCGCGTAGCGCCTGCAGCCAGGCGAGGATCGGTTTCGCCTCGAAGCAGAACTGGGTGACGATATAGGGGGCGATACCCTGCTGGCGCAGATGCCCGAGCTTCGCGGCGAGCGCCGCCTGGATTGCGGCGGGAGCGATGCGGGGATTGCCTTCGGGATAGCCGGCAATGCCGACGCGCTGGAACCCGTGTCGGGCGAATAAACCCGTAGCCAGAACCTGCTCGCTGGAGTCGAAGGCCCCGGCTGGGCGGTTGCGGTCGCCGCCAACGGTCAATACCTGACGGACTCCCGCCTCGCCGGCCAGGCGGGCCACGAAATCGGCGAGTTGGGTGAAGCCGGAGAGGAAACGCGCCGCCACGTGGGGCACTGGCGCGAGCCCGGCCTGCCGCAGCCGCGCCGCCGCGGCGATCGTGCGGTGGTGTGTGTCACCGGGAATCCAGTTGAGATAGACCTCCGCCCCGGCCGGCAGGAGATCGGCAGCCTGGTCGATCGCGCCGGTGTCGCGCGGCGAGACTTCGAGCGAGAAGCCGCGCAACAGGGAGCAGTGATCGGCCCGCGGTCCGGTCTGGATGACACTGAAGGGCCGCGTAGCCGGCACGATCAGTCGCGCCGGCGCGAGATGACGTAGGACTCGTCCCAGAACCAGAGTCCGCCGTGCTTCATCAGCACCTCGCGGGTCGCCTCCAGGTACTTGCGGTCGCTGATCACGCTCTCCAGCCGCGCGTCCTCGATCTGCGCGACGTAGACTGCCGCGTTCCAGGCAGCGAACAGGGTCGAGGTGCCGATGGCGTTGCTGATCTCGTTGGGCAGGGTGTGCATGTCGTAGCGGAACAGCGAACGGCCGTCGGCGTAGGCGTTGAAGTTTAGGTCGCGGCCGGCATTGCCCAGTTCGGCCTTCACCGCTTTGAGCAGGGCGTGGCGGTCGTGCTGGAATGGATCCTCGCCCGGCCAGATCTTTTGGATGACCTCGAGACCCGGATCGTTGCCGTGCGAGTGGATGCCGAGCAGCCGTCCGCCGGGCCCAAGCGCGCGGGCCAGCGGTGCGACGACGCGGCGTGCCTTGAAGTCGAGCGGCGCACGGGCGCGGTAGGGCTGCGAGGCCATCACCAGATCGTAGTCGGCGCGCGTAGCGCCGGGCCGCGGGATGACCGAATCCAGCAGGAAGCGGTGATCCTCGCGGTAGAGGATCAGCACCACCGGCCGTTCGTAGACCGGGTTGCCGCTCTTCGGGCTGACATGGGCGCGCCAGTTCTCGGCGAGGAAGGGCTGCAGCCCGGTGACCTGCTCCTCGAAATCGCGGGCCGTGTTGCCGCTCAGCGGCACCTCGCGCCAGACCAGGCTTGAGGCCGCCGTCACCGAGTTGGGCACCAGCCAGGGCGCTTCCGAGTAGTAGAGATTGGTAATCACCATGACCGTCGCCGGATGCTCGAAGAAGCGGTCGGGCATCTTCTCCAGCGTCAGGCGCACATCCTCGAGGCTGATCTCCTTGCCGGTGATGTAGAAGGGCATCGCCGGGAAGCGCTGGTGCATCGCCCGCATGACGCGGGTCAGCACCGTGCCGTCGCCCATGCCGGCGTCGAAGACTCGCACTGCCGGCGGGCGCGGATGAAGGTTGGCGAGCTCGAGCCCGACGCGTTGGGCCACCACCCATTTCTCGCTGCAGGTGTTGACGAAGAGCAGGTATTTCTGCCGGTTGTCGAAGAAGCGGAAATTGCGCTCGGGCGATGCCGGGGGGGCGGCGTTGGCCACCGGCTGCAAGGTCGGGACCCGCGACTCGATGCGGCTGACCGGGGTGCGCGGCACCGGGGGCAGAATCACCGGGCGGGCGCCGTTGCCGCCGCCTCGGCCCGGGTGGCTGGCGATGTAGGTGCGCACGCGCGCCAGCGTGTCGGTCGTGATGCGGCCGCCATAGCGCAGGCGGTTGACGAACTTGCCGTCGTTGACCGACAGGCGGCCGAAGGTCGATTCGGCCATGCCGGTACGGCGGCAATACTCGGAGATTTCCTGCAGCAGCGTCTGTGCGTCCACCGGGGTCCACCCTTTCGCCGGCTTGAGTGCGGCGTTGGGAGGCAATTCGACACCTCGGCCGGAAGGCCGTCAACCACAACTAATCCCACTATTAAAGTGGGAGTTAGGCATGGGAAATATGATTTAGTTGTGTATTGTCTGGTTGTATGTGGGCAAAGGCCCACTGTATCTCATCTCGCGCCGGATTTTCGCGCGCCGCGCAAGATCGGGAAGACCAGAAGGATCGTCGCCCCGGCCCCGGCGATGGAAACGCCGATCGGGATAGCACTCTCAAGCGTGAGGGCGGCGAAGATGGCGGCGGCCACGCCGGCCAGGCCCATCTGCAGGAAATTGGCGAGGCCCGAGGCGGTGCCGGCGAGCTGTGGCTGCACGCTGACCCCGCCGGCATAG
>VGEI01000132.1 GCA_016869415.1 Alphaproteobacteria bacterium | reverse complement strand
GGCATGGCCGACATGGGCGAGATGGAGATGCCGCTCCCAGACAACACGCTGCCGATGATGACCGGCCAGGGGCCCTTCGGGCCCATTGAGATGGGCGGCATGTTCACGGTGGTCAAGGTCCGCGAGGACATCGCACGCAACAGCTACGCCGATCCGGGCTGGTACAAGCACCCCCCGGGAACCGTGGCCTATGAGTGGAAGGGGTGAGCCGATGAGTCGTTACAGGAACACGCCAAAGCGCACCGGGGCGTTCGTAGGCGGAGCGATTCTGCTCGCTGCGGCGATCGCCGTAAGCGGCCCGGCTGCCGGACACGGTCCACCCGGCGCCCATTACGATGGGCATGCAGCGGCCCTCGGGGAGCCCGGCGATCCCAAGACGGTGACTCGAACGATGGAGGTTCAGGGCCAGGAGATGAAATTCGTGCCTGCGACGCTCACCATCCGCCGGGGCGAGACCGTGCGCTTCGTTTTCAAGAACACCGGGCAGCTCAAGCATGAGATGATGATCGGCACCCAGAAAGAGCTGAACGAGCACGCGGCCCTGATGGAGAAGCATCCCGAGATGGAGCATGACGATCCCAATGGGACCCAGGCGGAGCCCGGGAAGTCCGGCGAGTTCGTCTGGAAATTCACCAAGTCGGGACAGTTCTTCTTCGGCTGTCTGCTGCCCGGTCACTATCAGCAGGGCATGAAAGGCTCCATCGTCGTACGCTGAGATGTAGGGGGATGTCATGATGCGACTTGTTCGTATGGCCGCCATTGCCGTGCTTGCCGTCCTCGGCGCGTCCGCGGCCCCGGCGCAGCCCATGGAAATGACGGAAGGCGAGGTGCGCCGGATCGACAAGGAACAGGGCAAGATGTCGATCCGCCACGGCCCCCTGGTCAATCTCGACATGCCGGCCATGACCATGGTCTTCGTGGTGCAGGACCGCGAGGCGCTGGACCGGGTCAAGGTCGGCGACAAGGTGAGGTTCCACGCCGACAAGATCGGCGGCCAGTACACCGTGACCAAGATCGAACCTGTTCCCTAGTGTTGAGGAAGTGGACCCATGAACGATTCGTCACGCTGGACCCGCCGCTCCGTCATGGCTCTGCCTGTTGCCCTTGCCGCGGCATGGCGGCCGAGCTGGGCACAGGCGCCTAGCTTCGAGGTTTACCGGGACCCGCTTTGCGGCTGCTGCGGGGGCTGGGTCGATCATCTCAAGGCTGCCGGGTACGCTGTCTCCGTTGAAGAGCGCTCGGATCTAACGCCGCTCAAGAGGCAGCTCGCCATTCCGGAGAGCCTCTGGTCCTGTCACACCGCGACGGTGGCGGGCTATGCGATCGAGGGCCACGTACCGGCGCACGCGCTTGCGCGTCTCCTGGATGAGCGGCCCGCCCTGAGGGGGCTCGCTGTGCCGGGGATGCCGATCGGCTCGCCCGGCATGGAGGGCGATCGCGAGGAGCTCTACGAGGTCGTCGGCTTCGACGGAGGCCGGCGCATCCGTTTCGGGCGCTACCGCGGCAACCGTCAGGTCTGACCGACGGCCGCAGATCGCATGTGGATTTCGCCACGGACCCGGATGGCCGCGTGGCTGATCGCCGTCGCCGCCGGGGTGGTGGCCGGCTGGTCACTGCTCGTAAGGGAGCGCAGCTTACCGCCGGCCGATCCGCAGACGCTGGCTGACGGTGCGCGTGTCTACGGGGCCGCCTGCGCCTCGTGTCACGGCCGGAACCTCGAAGGTCAACCGAACTGGCAACGCTCATTGCCGGAAGGCGGGCTGCCCGCGCCGCCGCACGATGAAAGCGGCCATACCTGGCACCACCCCGACGCGATCCTCTTCCGCATCACCAAGTTCGGCGGAGCCGCCGAGGCGCCCCCCGGCTTCAAGAGCGACATGCCGGCCTTCGCCGGCAGCCTGTCTGATCACGAGATCCGCGCGGCCCTGGCTTACATCAAGAGCCGCTGGCCAGCAGCGATCCAGGCGCGCCAGGCGGAGATCGACCGCCGATTCAGAGAGACGCGCTGAGGGGCGGGCACCGCGGCTCGCAGCAACATGGCCGTAGCCATTGCAAGCCTAGGCCCGCACAGCCCGGAAAACTCCCGGCCGGCTGCGAGCCTTCGCCGGCGCCGCCTTGGTGTCAGGCTTTGCCAGATCGTCGAGGATCGGGCATTCCGGCCGGAGATCGCCATGGCAGTGCTTCGCCAAGTGCTCCAGCGTTCGCACCATGGACTCCATCTCGGCAATTCGTTGCCGGAGTGCGCCGATATGCTCGGTCGTCACCGACTTCATCTGCGAGCTTGAACGGCTCCGGTTCTGCCAGAGCCGCAGGAGCCTGGTTATCGATTCGATTGCGAAGCCCAGATCGCGCGCCCGGCGGATGAAGCGAAGTGTGTGGAGGTCATTGGACGAATAGACCCGGTAGCCCGCACCCGTGCGGACGACCTTCGGCATCAGGCCGATGCTTTCGTAGTATCGGATCATCTTGGCGGATACACCGGTCGCCTTGGCTGCCTCTCCTATATTCATGTCCGCTGCGCCTCTCACTTGCTCTGGCAATGGCAATCCGCCTTCGATCGATCCGGATGACAACGCGCCCGAAGAGCGCCGGCGGACCCGGACAGCAGGTGATACTCCGCTTCACCCATCAAGCGGGCCCTCATTTCCGCCAGAACAGCCCTGTCACCTGTCAAGAACTTCGACATGGCCTTCTCCTATGTTGGAGCGGCAGCATCAACCCTGCCATCATGGGAAACCCCATCCCTCTTCCCATGTTCGGAGCAAAGAGGAGCGAAAACGATGTTCAAAGTGACTGGGATGACATGCGGCCACTGCGCCGGAACCGTAACCAGGGCCGTTCAGCAGTCAGCACCCGCCGCGCCGGTCAAGGTCGATCTCAAGAGCGGGACTGTGGACGTGCGCGGCCCGCACGATGCAGGCCGGGTCATCGCCGCCATCCAGGCGGTGGGATACGCGGCCGATCAGCCCGGCCGTTAGGAGCGCTATCATGGACATCTCCCAGAGCAACCATCGTCCCGGGCATGCGCATGGCCACGACCATAACCATGGTCATGGCGCCGGCAATGCGCCTTCTCTCAACCGCACAGCGTGGCAGGCGACGCTACACTGTCTGACCGGCTGCGCCATCGGCGAGGTGCTGGGCATGGTGATCGGTACCGCCCTCGGCTGGGGCAACTGGGAAACCGTGGCCCTGGCGGTGGTACTCGCGTTCCTTTTCGGCTACGCCCTCACCATGCAACCGCTGCTCCGCGCCGGTCTGCCGCTCAGCCAGGTGCTCAGCCTTGCGTTCGCCGCAGACACCGCCTCAATCACCATTATGGAGCTCGTCGACAACGCGGTGATGCTAGGCATCCCCGGCGCCATGGACGCCGGCCTGGCCAGCCCGCTGTTCTGGGGCAGCCTGACTCTGGCTCTTGCCATTGCCGCGGTTGCGGCGTTTCCAGTCAACCGGTACCTGATTGCCCGCAACATGGGGCATGCCGTGGTGCACGCACATCACCGACATTGAACCGGCCCGGCCCGTTCCAACGGGTACTTGGTTAACGTGCCGTCGCGTTGACTCGGGGGCCGGCCGGGCCCTATGTTGCACTGCGAAAACGCCTAAAAACGCGGCATCCGACGCCTGTTCGAGCGGCAAGCGACGCAGCGTTAGCAATGTTGATAGAGGGTTGGATGAAGATCCTGGTCGCGGTCAAGCGCGTCGTCGATTATAACGTCAAGGTCAGGGTCAAGGCGGACGGCAGCGGCATCGAGACGGCCAACGTCAAGATGTCGATGAACCCGTTCGACGAGATCGCCGTCGAGGAGGCGATTCGCCTCAAGGAGAAGGGCGCGGCTACGGAGATCGTCGCCGTGTCGATCGGCCCGCAGCAATGCCAGGAGACGATCCGCACCGCCCTTGCCATGGGTGCCGACCGCGGCATCCTGGTGCTGACCGACGCCGAGCTGCAGCCGCTGGCCGTCGCCAAGCTGCTCAAGGCGATCGTCGACAAGGAGCAGCCGAAGCTGGTCATCCTCGGCAAGCAGGCAATCGACGATGACTGCAACCAGACTGGCCAGATGCTCGCAGCGTTGCTCGGCTGGTCGCAGGGCACCTTCGCCTCCAAGCTCGCACCTTCGGGCGAGAACGCGGAAGTGACGCGCGAGGTCGACGGCGGGCTGGAGACGATCCAGCTCACCCTGCCGGCGATCATCACCACCGATCTGCGGCTCAACGAGCCGCGCTATGCCAGCCTGCCCAACATCATGAAGGCCAAGAAGAAGCCGATCGAGACACTGACCCCCGAGGCGCTTGGCGTTGACCCGGCGCCGCGGCTCAAGACGCTCAAGGTCGTGGAGCCGAGCAGGCGGTCGGGCGGCGCCAAGCTGCCGGATGTCGCCACCCTGGTCGACAAACTCAAGAACGAAGCCAAGGTGATCTGAGATGGCCATCCTCGTCGTCGCCGATCACGACAACCAGTCGATCAAGCCGGCCACACTGCCGGTCGTCACGGCCGCGCAGAAAGCCGGCGGCGGCATCGCCGTGCTGGTCGCCGGCAAGGATTGCAAGGCGGCGGCCGTGGCGGCGGCGAAGATCGCCGGCGTCTCGAAGGTGCTGCTCGCCGACAGCCCGGCCAACGAGCATGGACTTGCCGAGAATCTTGCACCCCTGGTGGCGAAGCTGGCGAGCGGCTACAGCCATGTCTTGGGCTCGACCACCAGCTTCGCCAAGAACCTGATGCCGCGCGTGGCCGCCCTGCTCGACGTGGCTCAGATCTCCGACATCGTCGCGGTGGAATCGCCCGACACCTTCGTGCGGCCAATCTACGCCGGCAACGCGCTGGCCACCGTGCAGTCGGCGGACAGGATCAAGGTGATCACGGTGCGCGGCACGGCGTTTCCGGCGGCGGCCAAGAGCGGCGGCAATGCTGCGGTCGAGAGCGCAGCCGAGAGCGGCAGCGATGCCGGCAGGTCGAAATTCCTGCGCCAGGAGCTGTCGAAGTCGGAGCGGCCGGAGCTGACCAGCGCCAAGATCATCGTCTCGGGCGGCCGGGGCATGGGCTCGGGCGAGAATTTCAAGCTGCTCGAGGCGCTGGCCGACAAGCTGGGGGCTGCGGTGGGCGCCTCGCGGGCTGCCGTCGATGCCGGCTTCGTGCCTAACGACTACCAGGTCGGCCAGACAGGCAAGATCGTGGCGCCGCAGCTCTACGTCGCGGTGGGCATCTCTGGGGCGATTCAGCACCTCGCCGGCATGAAGGATTCGAAAGTGATCGTCGCGATCAACAAGGACGAGGAGGCGCCGATCTTCCAGGTTGCCGACTACGGCCTCGTCGGCGACCTGTTCAAGCTCGTTCCCGAACTGACGGAGGCCCTGAAGAAGGGCTGAGGAGAAACGCTGTATGAAAACCATCGGCATTATCGGTGCGGGGCAGATGGGCAGCGGTATTGCCCATGTCTGCGCGCTGGCCGGCCTCGACGTTCGCCTACTCGACGCCAACGCCGAGGCGCTGCCCAAGGCCGTCGCCGGCATCGACAAGAATATCGAGCGTCAGGTACAGCGCGGCAAGGTCAAGGCCGAGGACAAGGCGGCAGCGCTCAAGCGCATCTCGACCAGCGCCGACTACGCTAGTTTCGGGGATTGCGACCTAGTGATCGAAGCGGCGACCGAGAACGAGGCGGTGAAGCGCGAGGTCTTCAAGAAGCTCTGCCCTGTGCTCAAGCCCGAGGCGCTGATCGCCTCCAACACCTCCTCGATCTCCATCACCCGCCTCGCTGCCACCACCGACCGGCCGGCGAAATTCATCGGCATGCACTTTATGAACCCCGTGCCCTTGATGCAGTTGGTTGAAATCATTCGGGGAATAGTCACAGACGACAAAACATTCGAAATCATCAAGGCGCTGACGGCGAAGCTGGGAAAAACGGCGGCCGTGGCCGAGGATTTCCCGGCCTTCATCGTCAACCGCATCCTGCTGCCGATGATCAACGAGTCGGTCTACACGCTCTACGAGGGTGTGGGTAACGTCGAGTCCATCGACACGGCGATGAAGCTTGGTGCCAACCACCCGATGGGTCCGCTCGAGCTCGCCGATTTCATCGGCCTCGACACCTGCCTCGCGGTCATGCACGTGCTCTACGACGGCCTCGCCGATTCCAAGTACCGGCCCTGCCCGCTGCTGGTGAAGTATGTCGAGGCCGGCTGGCTCGGCCGCAAGACCAAGCGCGGCTTCTACGACTACGCCGGCGAGAAGCCGGTTCCCACCCGCTAGTCGTCGACCACCGGCGGCGCCGAGCGCGTCCGGTTGTCGGCGTGGCGGCGCTTGGCCTCAGCCTCGATCGCCTGCACCAGCGCCGGCTGCTGGCCGGCGATCTGGTAGAACTCGGCGACGTTCAGGATCAGCAGCGTACAGGCGCTGACCGCCACGACGTCAGCTGAGCGCGGGCGGCGGTCAAGCAGCGCCATCTCGCCGAAGAAGGCGCCGTCGCGCAGATAGACCGGCTGCGCGCCGACGCGCACCTCGACCTCGCCCGAGACGATGAAGTACATGGCGTCACCTGGCGTGCCGCGGCGCAGGATCATCGCGCCGCTCGGGTAGTTGCGGGAGCGCAGCCGCCCTACGATGTCGGAGATGGCAACGGCCCCAACCTCGGCGAAGAAAGGGACGCGCGCCACCAGCTCCCAAATGCGCACGAACTCGCGCCGCTTGACCTCCTCGGCGAAGCCCGTCGCCAGGATACCGGCGAGCAAGGCCAGCACCGCGACGCCGCAGACCATGACCCCGCCCGCGACCGTGCGGCCGAACACGGTCTTGGGCACCACATCGCCGTAGCCGGTGGTGGTCAGCGTGACGATCGCCCACCACAGGGAGGCCGGAATGCTGCCGTACTCGTCGGGTTGGCCGGCTTCCTCAGCCAGATGAAGCAGCGTCGCCGCGCTGAGCAGCGCGATGATGAACAACACCAACACGGCTCCCAGGGCGCGTCGCTCGTTATAGACGACGCGTATGATCAGCTCGACTCCCGGCGCGTGAGCGGCGAGCTTGAGCACCCAGAGGAGCACGAACATCGAGGCCGAATCGGGCGCCGAGCTTGGCCCCCCCGACGCCACCGCAATGACCGGGATAACCGCAAGGAGGTCGACGATGCCCTCGCCGCTGCGGGCCCAGCGTAGACGCGCCCGCGTGTCGGAAACGTCGCTGTGATGGGGTGCCTCAGGCGCTACCCAAAGCCGGATCAAATATTCGACCAAGAAAAGCGTCGCCACGACGCCGGTGGCGCCCGCGGCCAAGGCCCGCGCGCCTGTGGCCAGGCCGTCGATCGTCCCGGCGGCGACGGATGTCAAACCTGCCAGAATCGCGATGATCTCCGCGGCTCGCAGGCGACGAGCCGCCGGGCTCAATCTCTCGCTGTCGAGAACCGCGTAGACGCGTTGGCGCAGTGTCATGCCGCTCCCCCTGCCCACGAATCTATACAAGGAGCGCCCGACCAAGGCCAGCGACACTCGGCATGCATCTCGGCCTCGTTATTTCTCCGGACTCGTGCCACTTTGGCGGCGCAGACGTTCAGCGAGAGCCAGTGGCCAAACTCCGACAGCAGATTCGCTTCTGCCAATCGTGTGACGGCTCCAGCATCGCCATGGCCACCATGGGCAGCGGGCCGCCGCTCCTGCGTGCCGCGCACTGGCTGAGCCATGTTGAGCACGACGCGCAGAGCCCGGTCTGGACCCACTGGCTGGAAGAGCTGTCACGCGCGCACACGTTGATCCGCTACGACCAGCGCGGCTGTGGCCTCTCCGACCGCTCTCTGCCCTTATTCGATATCGCCGCCTGCGTCGAGGATCTCGAGGCAGTGGTCGAGGCCACCGGCCTGAAGCGTTTCGCGCTGTTCGGCATGTCGCAAGGCGGGGCGATCGCCGTCGCCTACGCCGCCCGACACCCGGACCGGGTGTCGCACCTCATCCTGGTGGGCGCCTACGGACGGGGGGTGATGCGCCGCGCGGTCACGGCTGAGCAGCGCGACGAGGCGGAAACCCTGCTCAAGCTCATCCGCCTTGGCTGGGGCCGCGAAAACCCGGCCTTCCGCCAGGTCTTCACCTCGCAGTTCATTCCCGACGGTACCCGCGAGCAGCACCAGTGGTTCAACGACCTGGAGCGCCTCTAGGCGCCTGCCGAGAACGCGGCCAGGATCGTCGAGGCCCTCTACCAGCTCGACGTCACGCAAGAGGCGGAGCGGCTGCGCGTGCCCACGCTCATCTTCCACTCGCGCCTCGACGAGCGCGTACCCTTTGCGGAAGGACAGCGGCTGGCGACGCTCATCCGCTCCTCGCGCTTCGTGCCGCTGGAAGGCCGCAATCATGTCCTGCTGCGCCAGGAACCGGCCTGGGAACGCTTCGTCGAGGAGTTCCGCGCCTTCCTCGACACCGGCAGCGCCATAGACACGCTGGGCGAGTCGGGGCTGACCGCCAGCGAGCGCGAGGTGCTGTCGCTGCTGGCTCGCGGCCTGGACAATGCGGAGATCGCCAAGGCGCTGGCCAAGAGCGAGAAGACGGTGCGCAACCAGGTATCGAGCATCTTCGCCAAGCTCGGTGTGCACACCCGGGCGCAGGCTGTCGCCATCGCCCGGGACCGGGGCATCGGCCGCCCGGCATAGGACGGGCAGCCCACCTCCGCCGCCGATTCAGTAGCCGGCCGCGGCTGCTGCCGGCATGACGGTCTGGGCATTCACCGGTGGCGGGCATTTCCCGGCCTGCGCCTCTCCTCGCGACCTGATCGGCGCCGGCGCGGCGCGCCTCTTCGACGACATGGCGACGCTCGGGCGGTCGCTCTAGCAGTTTGCTGAAAAACTCGGAGTGCGTGTCACAATGAGCAACAATCGAATCCGGGGGCGCGAAAATCTGAATCGATCTTACGACAATGCTGCCGTTCTTGAATCAATGTTGCTCATCAGTACC
>VGEI01000131.1 GCA_016869415.1 Alphaproteobacteria bacterium | reverse complement strand
GCTCGGAGATCGTCTTTGCCACCTACTACAACGCCGGCGTGCGCGTCTACGACATCAAGGACCAGTTCCGGCCCCGGGAGATCGCCTATTACGTGCCGCCCAATCCGGCCAAGATGATGGACCCGCGGCCCAACCGGCCGCAGGTCATCCAGTCCTGCGACTGCTATGTCGACAGAAACGGCCTGATGTACGTGACCGACCCCAACGCCGGCCTCTACATCCTGCAATACGAAGGCAACTGAGTAACAAGAGAGACTTTGACTATGACGAACGAGCTCGATACCGCCTTTCTGACGCTGCACGAATTCGTCAAGGCGGCGAAGATGAAACTCACTCCCATGATCTGGGACTACCTGGTCGGCGCGACCGAGACTGAGACGAGCATGCGCCGCAACCGGCTCGCCCTCGACACGCTGGCCCTGCGGCCGCGGGTCCTGCGCGACGTCTCGAAGATCGACAGCGGCGCGGTGTTCCTGGGCAAGAAGCGCCGCCTGCCGCTATTGCTCTCTCCGGTCGGCTCGCTCGAATCCTTCGATCCGGGCGGCGGCGCCACTGTCGCCAAGGCGGCGGCCGAGTTCGGCGTGCCGGTCATGCTGAGCTCGGTCACCAAGATGGACATGGAGCAGATCGGCGAGGCGCCGGGCGGCACGCATATCTATCAGCTCTACGTCCGCGGCGACCGGGCCTGGGTCGATGCGCGGGTCGAGCGCGCCATCGCCGCCGGCTACGACGGCTTCGCCGTGACGGTGGATACCGCCGTCTACAGCCGCCGCGAGCGCGACATCGCCAAGCGCTTCGCCAAGCCGTGGCGTGCCGCCGTCAGCGGCATGGAGCAGGTCTATCAGGCCAGCTACAGCTGGAAGGACGTCGAGCACTTCAAGAAGAAGTTCAAGATTCCGCTGACCCTGAAGGGCATCGGCACGGCCGAGGACGCCAGGATGGCGGTCGAGCACGGCGTTGACACGATCTACGTCTCCAATCACGGCGGGCGGCAGCTCGATCACGGTCGCGGCTCGCTCGACGTGTTGCCGGAAGTGCTCGACGTGGCGAAGGGCAAGGCCTCGGTGATCGTCGATGGCGGCATTTGCCGCGGCACCGACATCGTCAAGGCGGTCGCCCTGGGGGCCGACGGCGTGGGCATCGGCCGGCTCTACTGCTACGCGCTGGCAGCAGCCGGACAGGCGGGGATCGTCCGGCTGCTGACCATCCTCGAGGAGGAAGTGCGCAGTGCCATGGGTCTGCTTGGCGTCACCGGCTTCGCGCAGCTCGATCCCAGCTATCTCTACAAGGGTGCGCCGATGGTCGCCGAGCCGCGGGTGCACAGTGCCTTCCCGCTGCTCAATCTCGACGATCCGGGCTACGGCGGACGCTAAGTCAGGAAGCTCTTGCCGTGCGGCAGGGGCGGCAGGCCGAGATGCAAGGCCAGGCTCTGGCCGATATCGGCAAAGCTCTCGCGCCGGCCGACTGAGCCGGGTCTGACGTCCGGCCCGAAGGCAATCACCGGCACGTGCTCGCGGGTGTGGTCGGTGCCCTGCCAGGTCGGATCGCAGCCGTGATCGGCCGAGATCACCGCTACGTCGCTCGGCCGTAGGGCGCGTTCGAGCTCGGGCAGCCGCGTGTCGAAGGCTTCGAGTGCGGCGGCGTAGCCGGCCACGTCGCGGCGGTGGCCGAACAGGGTGTCGAAGTCCACGAAGTTCGTGAAGATCAGGCCGCGGTCACCCACCTCCTGTGCCGCCTTGAGCGTGGCGTCGAACAAGGCGGCGTTGCCGTCCGCCTTGACCGTGCGGCTGATGCCCTGGTGGGCGAAGATGTCGGCGACTTTGCCCACCGAAACGACTTCGCTGCCGGCATGTTTTAGCCGGTCGAGCAGGGTGGGTTCGGGCGGCGGTGTGGCGTAGTCGCGACGGTTGCCGGTGCGTTTGAAGCTGCCCGGCCCGCCGACGAAGGGGCGGGCGATGACCCGGCCGATGTTGTAGTCGTCGACCAGCGTGCGGGCGATAAGGCAGACCTCGTAGAGCCGCTCGAGGCCGAATTCCCGCTCGTGCGCGGCGATCTGGAAAACGCTGTCGGCCGAGGTGTAGACGATGGGCTTGCCGGTCGCCACGTGCTCGGCGCCGAGCTCGTCGAGGATCTGGGTGCCGGACGCATGGCGGTTGCCCAGCACGCCGGGCAGCTTCGCCCGCTCGATCAGGGCGCCGGTGAGGGCTGCCGGGAAGCTCGGATATTCCGGCGGGAAATAGCCCCAGTCGCTCATCACCGGCACTCCGGCCATCTCCCAGTGGCCGCTGGGCGTGTCCTTGCCGCGGCTCCGCTCGACGGCATAGCCCCAGGCGCCGGTGCACGGGGCTTGCGGGGGGCTGGCGCCGGTGCTGATCGCCGCCGCATGGCCGAGGCCGAGGCGGCGCAGATTGGGGATAAGCAAGGGCCCCGACCGCAATCCGGGCTTGTCTGCGCGGCCTGCCGCGCAGGCGGCCTCGATATGGCCGAAGGTGTTGCTGCCGGCGTCGCCGAAACGTTCGGCGTCGTCCGCCGCACCGATGCCGAAGGAATCCATCACCAGGATGAAGGCGCGGCGGCTCATGCGGCGATGCGCTCGCGGACGACCGGGGTCATCGCCGGAACCGCGCCGATGATTGTCGCGGCACGCAGCGCGGCTGCGGCGCGGTCGGCGTCTTCTTCGCTGCGGGCGTGGACGATAGCCAGCGGCCGCTCGCGAGTGAGCGGCTCGCCGGGACCGCGGATGTCGGTGAGGCCGACTGCGGGATCGATGCGGTCGTCGGGCCGGCTGCGGCCGCCGCCCAGACCCATGACGATGACGCCATAGGCGCGGGCATCCACTGAGGTGACATAGCCGTCGCGGCCGGCGGGCACCGGCCGCACCACTGGGGCGCGGGGCAGATGCCGTTCGGGATGCTCGACGAGATCCGAGGGTCCGCCCATCTCCGCCACCATCCTGGCAAAACGCTCCGTGGCAGCGCCGCTGGCCAGCGCCTTGTCGATAGCTGCCTGTGCCGCCCGATCATCCGCCGCCAGTCCGCCGAGGACAAGCAGCTCCGCCGACAGGGCTCTGGTGACCTTGCCCAGGCGGGCGTCGCGGTAGGCGCCCGTGAGGTAGTCGATGGCCTCGCGCACCTCGACGGCGTTGCCGGCGCTTGCACCCAGCACCCGGTTCATGTCAGTGAGCAGGGCCGCGGTGCGCAGGCCGGCGCCGTTGGCGACGCCGACGATGCTGCGGGCGAGCTCGGTCGCCTCCTCGTAGGCGGCGCAGAAGGCGCCCGAGCCGAACTTCACGTCCATGACCAGCGCGTCGAGTCCGGCGGCCAGCTTCTTCGAGAGGATCGAGGCGGTGATCAGCGGGATCGATTCGACGGTCGCGCTGATGTCGCGGATGGCGTAGAGCCGCCGGTCGGCGGGGGCGAGGTCGTCGGTCTGGCCGATGATGGCGCAGCCGGCGCTGCGCACGACGCGGCGGAAGGTGTCGGGCGTGGGAACCGGGTCGTAGCCGGGGATGGCCTGCAGCTTGTCCAGGGTGCCGCCGGTATGACCGAGGCCGCGGCCCGAGATCATCGGCACCGCCCCGCCGCAGGCGGCGACGAGCGGGGCGAGCATCAGGCTGACCTTGTCGCCCACCCCGCCGGTCGAATGCTTGTCGAGGGCCGGCCCGGGCAGGCCGGCACCGCGCCAGTCGAGCACGCGGCCAGAGGCCATCATGGCGCGGGTCAGGGCGACGCGCTCGTCCATCGACATGCCGCGGAAGAACACGGCCATGGCGAAGGCCCCGACCTGGGCATCGGCCAGGCTGCCGTCGGTGATCCCGCGGACCAGGAACTCGATCTCGGCAGCGCTGAGGGCGGCACCGTCGCGCTTGCGGCGGATGATTTCCTGCGGGAAGAGATTGGCCATCAGCCGGCGTAGTCTTCGAGGAACCCGGTGAGCAGCCGCCCCACATTGGCAGCGGCCTTGCCGGCCTCGCTCAGCGTCGCGGCGTGGCCGTGCGGCGCTCTGTCGCCCAGCCCGGCGGCGAAATTGGTGATCACCGACAGCGCCGCCACACGCAGGCCGCAGTGCCGCGCCACGATGGCCTCGGGCACGGTCGACATGCCGACCGCATTGCCGCCCAGGCGGGCGTAGGCGCGGATCTCGGCCGGCGTCTCGAAAGACGGCCCCAGACAGCCGACATACACACCCTCAAACAGCCTGATCCCCAGCCGCTCGGCGGCGCGCCGCAGCCGGTCCCGCAGTTCGGGGTCGTAGGCGTCTTCGAGTGTGGGGAAGCGGTCGCCGTAGGCGTCGTCGTTGGGGCCGATCAGCGGGTTGCCGGGGATGAGATTGATGTGGTCGCTGACTGTCATCAGGCTGCCCGGCGGCATGTCGCGGCGCAGGCTGCCGGCGGCGTTGGTCACCAGCAGCGTCTCGCAGCCCAGCCGCTTGAGCGTGCGCACGAAGATCTTGATGTCGTCGTGCCGCATGCCCTCGTAGAGATGCACGCGCCCCTGCATGACCACCACCGGCACGCCGCCCAGGCGTCCCAGCACCATGCGCCCGGCATGGCCGGCCACTCCGCCGACCGGAAAACCCGGCAGGCTGGCGTAGGGAACCACCAGCGGCGTCTTCACGCCGTCCGCCACGTCCCCCAGCCCCGAGCCGAGGATTACCGCCACGCGCGGCGTCTCGAAGCCGGCGCGGGCCGCGATCTGCTTCGCGATATTCTGGGCCGTGTCGAGGATCATCTCAGCGGCCGAGATTCTGCGGACTGAAAAACAGCGGCGTCAGCTCGCCCAGCGTCATGGTCCGGCGGATGCCATCGGCCCCGCCCATGTGGATTGGCGTCTCTGGGCCGGCGAACTCGACCAGACGCTGGCGGCAGCCGCCACACGGCGTGCACAGGGCCTCGCCGCCGCCCAGCACCACGACCTCGACGATGCGCCGGTCGCCGGCGGTGACCATGGCGCCGATGGCCGAGGTCTCGGCACATTGCCCCTGGGGATAGGCCGCATTCTCCACATTGCAGCCGGCATAGAGCCGGCCGCTCTCGGCCCGCAGGCAGACACCGACGGCGAAACGGGAGTAGGGGGCGTGGGCATTGCTCATGGCGCGGCGCGCCAAGGTGACCATCTCGTCGAGCGCGCTCATCGTTCCTTCACGTAGGGGATGCCGATCGCCTTGGGCGCGACGGCACGGCCGACGAACCCGGCCAGCAGCAGCACGGTCAGAACATACGGCAACACCTGGATGAACTGAACCGGAATGACGCCGACCAGCGGCAGCGCGGTACCCTGCAGGCGCACCTGGATCGCGTCGGCGAAGGCGAAGAGCAGGCAGGCCACAAGGGTTGGCACGGGCCGCCATTTACCGAAGATCAGGGCGGCGAGGGCGAGGTAGCCCTTGCCGGCCGACATGTCGCGGATGAAGGCGGCGTTGTGGGCGATCGAGAGGTAGGCGCCGGACAGGCCGCAGAGCGCGCCGCCGACGATCAGCGCCCGATAGCGCAGGCCCGAGACGGAAATCCCGGCGGTGTCGACGGCCGCCGGGTTCTCGCCCACCGCCCGCAGGCGCAGGCCGAAGCGCGTGCGATAGACGAACCAGCCGACCAGCGGCACAGCGATGGCGGCCATGTAGACCAGAATGTTGTGCCCGCTGACGATCTCGGAATAGAGCGCGCCGATCACCGGCACATCTTCCAGTGTCTTGGCCAGCGGCAGGTCGATGGGCGCGAAGCGCGCGTCGCCGGTGAGCTGGGGCGTCTGGCCGCCGCGCTGGAACCAGGCATTGCCGACGACCACGGTCAGGCCGGCGACCACGATGTTGAGTGCCATGCCTGAGACCACCTGGTTGCCGGCGTGGGTGATGCAGGCATAGCCGTGAAGCAGGGCGAGCATGACCGAGACGCCGACGGCGGCGGCGAGGCCCAGCCAGGCCGATCCGGTGACCGCGGCAGCCGCGGCGGCGGCGAAGGCCGCTCCCAGCATCTTGCCCTCGAGACCGATATCGACCACGCCCGAGCGTTCGGCGAACAGGCCGCCCAGCGCTGCCAGCACCAGGGGGGCCGCGACGCGCAGGGTGGAATCCACCAGCAGGACCAGCATGAAGAAGAATTCGCCCATCGTTCAGCCCGTGGCGGCCGCCGGTTGCGGCCGCAGGAGCGCGACCAGCCGGCGCCGGAAGAGATTCTCGAAGGCGCCGCACATCAGGATGATGAATCCCTGGATGGCGACGATCATCTCGCGGGTCAGGGCCGGCATCTCGAAGGAGACCTCCGAGCCCCCCTGGTAAAGGGCGCCGAAGAGGATCGCGGCCAGCACGATGCCGATCGGATGGTTGCGGCCCATCAGGGCCACGGCGATGCCGACGAAGCCGGCGCCGCCGGTGAAGTTGAGCAGCAGGCGGTGCTGCACGCCCATGATCTCATTGAGCGCCACGAAGCCGGCCAGCGCGCCGGAGATGGTCATGGCCACGATGACGGTACGCGCCGGTGCCACGCCGCCGTAGATCGCCGCGTGTTCGTTCCAACCCAGAGCGCGGACCCGGTAGCCCCAGCGCGTATGCCAGACATAGACCCAGAAGGCGACGCAGCAGATCAGCGCCCAGACGAAGGAGAGGTTGAGCGGCGAACGGCCGAATTCGATTCCGACGTAACCCAGGATCTCGTGGGCGAAGGGCAGCCAGGCGGAGGGCTCGAACTCCCGCGTCTCGGGCGATTGCTGGCCGGGCTTGATCATCACGTTGACCAGCAGATAGGTCATCACCGCCGAGGCGATGAAGTTGAACATGATGGTGGTGATGACGATGTGGCTGCCGCGCTTGGCCTGCAGATAGGCCGGGATGAAAGCCCAGCCGGCGCCGAAGGCTGCCGCGGCGAGGATGGCCAGCGGCAGCACGAGAATGAAGGGCAGGCCACCCAGGCCGAGGCAGAGCAGCCCCACACCCAGCCCGCCGATATAGGCCTGGCCCTCGGCACCGATGTTGAACAGGCCGGCGTGGAAGGCGATGGCCACGGCCAGGCCGGTGAAGATGAAGTTGGTGGCGTAGTAAAGCGTGTAGCCGATCGCCTCGGAATCGCCGAAGGCGCCGGCGACCAGCAGCTTCAGCGCCGCCAGCGGGTCGGCGCCCAACAGCCAGATGAGGATGGCCGAGACAAGAAGTGCGGCGGCCAGGTTCAGCGCCGGCAGGACGGCGTTGCTCACCCAGGGCGGTGCGCCGCCTCCTGCGCTTGAGCCGCTCACGCCGCCTCCGAACGGATACCGGCCATCATCAGGCCCACGGTACGCTCGTTGGCCTGCCCGGGGCTCAGCTCGCCGACCAGGATGCCGTCGAACATGACCAGGATGCGGTCGGAAAGGGAGAGGATCTCGTCCAGCTCCACCGAGACCAGCAGGATGCCCTTGCCGGCATCGCGCAGCGCCACCAGCCGCTTGTGGATGAACTCGATGGCGCCGATGTCGACGCCGCGCGTCGGCTGGCCGACCAGCAGCACGTCGGGATTATGGCCGACCTCGCGGGCGACGATGATCTTCTGCTGGTTGCCGCCGGAGAAGGCCAGGGTCTGCAGGTTCGCATTCGGCGGCCGGACGTCGTATTCGGCCATCTGCCGCTCGCATTCGCGTGAGACGATCCGCCGGTCGAGGATGATGTTGCGGTTATAGGGCGCATCGTCGTGATAGCCGAGGATGGCGCTTTCGCTGGCGGCGAACTCCGCCACCAGCCCCATGCGCTGGCGGTCCTCCGGCACATGGCCGAGGCCGAGGCGCCGCATGCCCTTGGCCGTGCGCACGCCCGCATCGTCGGTGATGTCGACGCCCTTCCAGCGCAGCGTTCCGCCGCTCACTGGGCGGATGCCGGCGAGCGCCTCCAGCAGCTCCGACTGCCCGTTGCCGGCGACACCGGCGATGCCGACGATCTCGCCGCGCCGGACCTGGAAGCTGACCCCTTTCACCCGTTCGACGCCGGCCGAATCCCTGACGCGCAGACCGGCGACATCGAGGACGACCTCGCCGGGCTTCGCCGGCGTCTTGTCGACCCGCAGCAGCACCTTGCGGCCCACCATCAGCTCGGCAAGCGACTCCTTGGTCGTGGTGGCGGTTGCCACCTCGGCGACGACCTCACCGCGCCGCACCACGGTTACCGTGTCGGTGACGTCGAGCACCTCGCGCAGCTTGTGAGTGATGAGGATGACCGTCTTGCCTTCCGCCTTGAGGGCGCGAAGGATGCGAAACAGGTGATCCGCCTCCTGCGGCGTCAGCACGCCCGTCGGCTCGTCGAGTATGAGAATTTGGGCGCCGCGGTACAGTGCCTTGAGGATCTCGACGCGCTGGCGCTGGCCGACGGTGAGGTCGGCAACCGTCGCGTCGACGTCGACCTCCAGATGGTAGTCGCGGCCCAGTTTTTCGAGCTCGGCGCGCGCCCGGACCAGGGAGCCCTCGATGCGGAACGTGTCCTCGGCGCCCAGGACGACGTTTTCCACGACCGTGAACGGCTCCACCAGCATGAAGTGCTGATGGACCATGCCGATCCCGGCCTTGAGCGCGTCCTGCGGGCTGCGGAAGCGCTGGACCTGGCCGTCGACGCGGATCTCGCCGCTGTCGGGCTGATGGAACCCATAGAGGATGCCCATCAGCGTCGACTTGCCGGCGCCGTTCTCGCCGATGATGCCGTGGATCGTGCCCCGGCGGACGACGAGGGAAATGTTACGGTTGGCGTGAACTGGCCCGAACCGCTTGTCGATGCCCCGGGCCTCGAGGGCAGGCGAGCGGGAGGCGATGGCTCCGGGAACAGCCGCAGTCATCGCGCACCCACCCGCCGCTGCCGCGGACTACTTCGCCATGAAGTCGGTGACTTTGATCTTGCCGGCGATGATATCCGCACGCGCCGCGTCGAGCTTCTGTTTCATCTCGGCGCTGATCAGGCTCTTGTTGTTGTCGTCGAGCGCGTAGCCGACGCCGTCCTCGGCCAGACCGAGAACCTGCAGGCCCGGCTTCCAGGTGCCGTCGCGTGCC
>VGEI01000130.1 GCA_016869415.1 Alphaproteobacteria bacterium | reverse complement strand
CCTGACGCTGCTCGAGAGCTTCGCCCACGCGGCCCTCAGCCCGAGCGGCCTGCTCGATCTCTATCGCATGTGGGCGGCGCTGACCGCGCTGATGGCGGAGCGGCGCTAAGTCGCGGTCCGCTGCCTTGACGTTGGCAGACCGAGCCGGCACAGTGCCACGAAATCCGGCCTGAAGCGCCGACCTCTCTCCGATAAACGACGAACGGGGTATCTCATGCACAAGATCCTGTCTCTGGCGGTTGCCGCCACCTTGGGGATGGCCGGTTCGGCCGTCGCCCAGACCAAGTGGGACCTGCCCGCCGGATATGTGGCAGGCAATTTCCATTCGCAGAACCTGGTCAAGTTCGCCAACGACATCAAGGACGCGACGGCCGGCAAGTTGCAGATCACGGTTCACCCGGGCGCCTCGCTGTTCAAGGTGCCGGAGATCAAGCGCGCGGTGCAGACCGGCCAGGCGCAGATCGGCGAGCTGCTGATGGTCGTGCTCGACAACGAGGACGCCATCTTCGGCGCCGACAACGTACCGTTCCTGGCGACCAGCTTCGAAGAGTCGCGCCGGCTCGCCAACGCCCAGAAGCCGCTCATCGACAAGCGGCTCGCGGCGCAGGGCATGCGGCTGCTCTACTGGGTTCCCTGGCCGCCGCAGGGTTTCTATTCGCCCAAGGCGCTGGCGACGGCCGAGGATCTCAAGGGGCTGAAGTTCCGCTCCTACGGCTCATCGGCGGGCCTGCTCGGCGAACTGGCCGGCATGCAGGTGACGACCATCCAGGCGGCGGAAGCGGCACAGGCCTTCGCCACCGGCCGGGTCAACTCGATGATCTCCTCCGGCTCGACCGGTTACGACATCAAAATCTGGGAGCACATCAAGTTCTTCTACGACGTGCAGGCCTGGCTGCCGAAGAACATGATCATCGTCAACGAGCGTGCCTGGCGCGGTCTCGACGCCAACACGCAGAAGGCGCTGACCACCGCGGCCGGCGTTGCCGAGGCCCGCGGCTGGGCGGAGAGCGCCCGGCTGGCGACCTTCTACTTCGACGAGTTCCGCAAGAACGGCATGACCGTCGCGGCACCGCCGCCGCCCGCCCTCAAGGCCGGTTTCCAGAAGTTCGGCGAGGAGCTGACCAAGGACTGGCTCAAGCGGGCCGGGGCTGACGGCGAAGCGCTGCTCAAGGCCTACCGCACGGGCTCCTGAGGAGCTCCGCCTAGTATCAGTCGTGCATAGGGGCCGATCGTCGATCGGCCCCTTCTTTTTTTCTCCATCTCGAGCCTTACGATGCGCCGCGCCCTCGATCTGATCTACGACACCTGCGCCTGGGTTGCCGGGCTGTTCATGGTTCTTATCCTGGTGAACATCCTGGTGCAGGTCACCGGCAGCTATTTCGGCCTCTACATCCGGGGCACCGACGCCTATGCCGGCTACAGCATGGCCGCGGCTTCCTTCTTCGCGCTGGCGCACACGCTCAAGCGCGGCGAGCACATCCGCGTGACGCTGGTTCTGCAGCATCTGCCGGCACAGTGGCGCCGCCGCTTCGAAATCGGCTGCTTCGTCCTGGCGGCGTTCCTGACCGCGAATTTCGCCTGGTTCGCCTGGACGATGACCTGGTGGTCCTACGAGTTCAACGCCATCTCCGACGCCCAGGACAAGACACCGCTGTGGATTCCGCAGCTCTCGATGGCCATCGGGGTCACGGTTCTGCTCGTCGCCTTCATCGATGAGCTCGTCGCCGTGCTCGGCGGCCGCGACCCCGCCGCGGCCGACTCCGAACCGGCCCACGTCGAGTAGCCGCCATGGACGGGTTGCTGCTCACCGGTTTCCTGATCGCCTGCCTGTTTGTCATCCTCGGGGCGGGCGTGTGGATCGGGCTGGCGCTGCTCGGCGTCGGCTGGATCGCCATGGAGCTGTTCACCTCGCGGCCGGCCGGCGACGCCATGGTGACGACCATCTGGGGCGCCTCGTCGAGCTGGACGCTGACGGCCCTGCCCATGTTCATCTGGATGGGCGAGATTCTGTTCCGCTCCAAGCTCTCGGACGACATGTTCCGCGGCCTCGCACCCTGGATGGGGCGGCTGCCCGGCAGGCTGCTGCACACCAACGTCGTCGGCTGCACGATTTTCGCCGCCGTCTCCGGCTCCTCGGCGGCGACCTGCGCCACCATCGGCAAGATGACGATTCCCGAGCTGCGCCGCCGCGGCTACCCCGAGGAGATGATCGTGGGCTCGCTCGCCGGCTCGGGCACGCTCGGCCTGCTGATCCCGCCCTCGCTGATCATGATCGTCTACGGTGTGGCGGCCGAGGTCTCGATCGCCCAGCTCTTCATCGCCGGCGTCCTGCCCGGGCTCATGCTGGCCGGGCTGTTCATGGGCTACGTCGTGCTCTGGTCGCTGCTCAACGGCAGCCGCATCCCGGCCTCCGACATCGTCATGACGCTGGGCGAGAAGATCTACGCCTCGCGGCATCTCCTGCCGTCGGTCTTCCTCATCGTCGTGGTGCTGGGGTCGATCTATGCCGGCCTGGCGACGGCGACCGAGGCGGCCGGGGTCGGGGTTGCCGGCGCGCTGGCCCTGACGGCGGTTCAGGGCAGCCTCAATCGCAAGATGTTCACCGAAAGCCTGCTCGGTGCCACCCGGCTGTCCTGCATGATCGCCTTTATCCTGGCGGGGGCAGCCTTCCTCACCCTGGCCATGGGGTTCACCGGCCTGCCCCGGACCCTGGCCGAATACATCGACAGCCTGCGGCTCTCGCCGGGCGTGCTGATCGCCGTCCTGACCGTGTTTTACGTCATCCTGGGGTGCTTCCTCGACGGCATCTCCATGGTCGTGCTGACCATGGCGGTGGTGCTGCCGACCATCGAACGGGCCGGTCTCGACCTAATCTGGTTCGGCATTTTCATCGTGGTCGTGGTCGAGATGGCCCAGATCACCCCGCCGGTCGGCTTCAACCTGTTCGTCCTGCAGGGCATGACCGGGCATCAGATCACCTATATCGCCCGGGTCGCCTTCCCCTACTTTGCCCTGATGGCCGTCGCCGTGCTGCTGATCACGTTCTTTCCCGAGATCGTGACCTTTCTGCCGCGGCAAATGATCGGCAAACCGGGGTAGAGCGCCAGTTTTCCTTCAAAACGCCACAGTCGAGGAGTACAAGAGACTAAATCAAGACGCGGAGCCGTGGGGCTGCCGCGCCCTATGAGATTCGTGGCATGGCTGGGTTTTCCAGGCGGGCGGTGTTGGCAGGCGGCGGAGCATTGCTCGCCGCGCCGCTGACGCGAGCCTGGGGCCAGGAAGCCCGTTTCTTCCGCATCGCTACCGGCCCCACCGAGTCCGGCTATTTCGAGGTCGGAACCCTGCTCGGCAACATCGTCAGCTCGCCGCCCGGGGCGCGCGACTGCGAGCGCGGCGGCAGCTGCGGCGTGCCGGGGCTGATCGCCGTCACCCAGACGACGGCGGGGGCGATCGCCAATGTCGAGCTC
Organism: Alphaproteobacteria bacterium; assembly: GCA_016869415.1. GTDB lineage: Bacteria > Pseudomonadota > Alphaproteobacteria > CACIAM-22H2 > CACIAM-22H2 > VGEI01. Next base: position 5,551 of record VGEI01000130.1, on the reverse strand, counting down.
ATCCGCGCCCAGCGTATCGAATCGTCTCTCTGCCAGGCCGATATCGCCTACTGGGCCTATCACGGGACCGGCCTCTATCGGAAACAGGGCGCGGCGCGCGATCTGCGCGCCATCGCCAACCTATACCCTGAGTCCCTGCATGTGGTGACGCGGCGGGCGGCGGGCATCCGCGAGTTCCGCCAGCTCCGCGGCAAGACAGTGTCGCTCGGCGACAAGGACTCGAGCACCCTGGTCACCGCCCGGACCGTGCTGCAGGCGGCGGGCCTGCAGGAACGGGACCTCAAGGCGCGCTTCCTCAAGCCGGCCGAGGCGGCAGACGCCATGCGCGACGGGCGGATCGACGCCTTCTTCGACATGTCGGGCACGCCCTCGTCGGTCATCGCCGATCTGGCCCGCGACGCGCCTATTGACCTGCTGCCCATCGACGGGGCCTTTGCCCGTCGGCTGAAGGCTTCCTACCCGTTTCTTGCTGAGACCCATGTCCCCGCGACGGCCTATACCGGCATCGTCGAGACGTCCACCGTCAGCGTCGGCGTGCTGTGGGTCGTCCATGCCGGTGTGGACGAGGCCACGGTCTACGGTCTGACGCGCGCGCTCTGGCATCCGAACAACCGGCGGGCGTTGGACAGCGGGCACCCCTACGGCAAGCTGATCCGACGCAACGCGGCGACCGAGGGTGTCGCCTTGCAGCTGCACCCGGGTGCAGCGCTCTACTATTTCGAAGCTGGACTGATCAAGTAGCCGGGCCTATGGCCCCGGTGTCTCGTATTTGGCGATCGTCCAGGGCTCGGCGTCGGCGGCCTTGCGCCATTCGACGACGAAGGGGTGTTCCCACACGGCGGTGACGTAGGCCTTGGCCACCGCAGACAGTTCCGGCTCCCAGGTGACGAAGCGGCTGGCGACCGGCGCATACATCGCGTCCGCGAGGGTGAAGCGGCTGCCGAACAGATAAGGGCCGCCGGCGCCAAACCGGCGGCGCGTCTCGTCCCACAACGCCACGATGCGGGCAATGTCGGCCAGGCTGCCCGGGTTGCGGCCTCGGCCGGGGAAGCGCCGCCGCGTGTTCATCCACATGGAGGAGCGCAGGTTGGCGAACCCGGCATGCATCTCGGCGCTGATGGCCCGGGCCTGGGCGCGGGCGGCTAGGTCGTTGGGCCACATCCCGGCCTTGGGGAACAGGTCGGCCAAGTAGTCGCCGATGGCGATCGACTCCCAGACCAACACCTTACCGTGGCGCAGCACCGGAACCTTGCTGGTGGGCGAAGCAGCGCGCACGAAATCCGGCCAGTCGGCGGCCGCCATGTCGTGGGCTTTCTCGGCGAAGGTGATGCCGGCGATCTTGCAGGCCAGCCAGCCACGCAGCGACCACGAGGAATAGGCGCGGTTGCCGATATAGAGGGTGAAATCGCTCATCGGCGTTGACGGTACGGGGATTCGGTGTGCTCCGGCAATCAAGCTTTGTTCGGGGTGACCATGAGAAAACCTGGGGCGGTTTGACGCCCCATGGCAAACCGGTAAGGTCAGCGTCCTGTCCGACCTTTCTGGAGCCCGTCCGTGCCCCTGCCGTTCCGTCCGCGCTCTGCCGCAAGCACACGCCCGATCCTTCTTCTGACCAAGAGCGAACTGCCGGGCTGGCTGAAGGGCGCCAATGCAGCGGTCCGGCGCTGGGCACGTGGCAACGGCTTCGCCGCCAAGCCGGGCGAGATCTGCGTCCTGCCGGGGCGCGATGGTGCACCGTCGCGCGTTCTGGTTGGGGCGTTGGGGAACCAGGGACCCGAGGATTTCTGGCATGTCGCGGGCTTGCCGCTGCGTCTGCCCGAGGGCAGCTACCGCTTGGAGAGCGAGCCCCAGGCTGGTCCGGCGACCCGGTTCGCCACCGCCTGGGGGATTGGCTCCTATGCTTTCGATCGCTACCGCAAGGCGCCGCGCCCGCCCGCCCATTTGGTTTGGCCGCGCCAAGCCGACCGTGCGGCGGTCGAGCGCGCATGCCGGGCGAACGATCTGGTGCGCGACCTGATCAACACACCGGCCGAGGATATGGGGCCGCCCGAACTTGCGGCCGCTGCCGAACGCCTGGCGCGAGAGCTGCGCATGGAGGCCAACGTCATCGTCGGCGATGCGCTGCTCAAGAAGGGATTTCCGCTGGTTCACGCCGTCGGCCGGGCGAGCGCCCGGGCGCCCCGGCTGATCGAATTGCGCTGGGGCCGGGCCGAGCATCCCATGCTGGCGGTGCTGGGCAAGGGCGTGTGCTTCGACACCGGCGGCCTCGACCTGAAGAACGACGCCGGCATGAAGCTGATGAAGAAGGACATGGGCGGGGCCGCCCACGCGCTCGGCCTGGCGCGAATGATCGTCGAGGCGAAGCTGCCGGTGCGCTTGCGCGTTCTGGTCCCGGCGGTGGAGAACTCCGTCTCGGGCAACTCCCTGCGGCCGCTCGACGTCATACGCTCGCGCAAGGGGTTGACGGTGGAGATCGGCAACACCGACGCCGAAGGCCGCCTGATCCTGGCGGATGCGCTGACCGCCGCGTCGGAGGAGAAGCCGGAGCTGATCGTCGACTTTGCTACCCTGACCGGTGCTGCGCGCGTCGCGCTCGGTCCAGATCTGCCCTCGCTGTTCTGCAACGATGATGGCCTGGCGAACGAGTTGTTGCGCTACGCCGAATCGGAGGCCGATCCGTTCTGGCGCATGCCGTTGTGGAGACCGTACCGGGCACGGCTCGACAGCCGGGTTGCCGACCTCAACAACGTCTCCGACGGGCCCTTTGCCGGTGCGGTGACCGCCGCCCTGTTCATGCAGGAATTCGTGGGCGCCGGCATTCCTTGGGCGCATTTCGACATCTACGCCTGGAGCCCGAGCACCCGGCCCGGCCGCCCCGAGGGCGCCGAAACCCAGACGCTGCGCGCGGTGTTCGCGGCCCTCGCCCAGCGTTTTGGCGGATAGGCGGCCAGATACGCTCTAACGCGACGGGCGAAGTGGTGTAACCTCGCTCCACTACGGAGGTAGGTTCTAGATTTAACAAAGGTTAAAATGCAGCGCGCCACGGGAACGCGGGGAACGCGCCGGAGACGGACAAGGTGGAAGGGACGGGCGACTTCGATCGGGCGCGGCATTTTGCCGAGCAGGCGCTGGCCGCCATGACCTCGCGTGGGATCGCGCCGACTCCGCATAATTCTTCGGTCTGGTACGCGCATATCAGTGTCGCACAGCCGGACCTGTCGCGCGCTATTGACATCCTGGATTCGAACCGGATCGAGTTCACGCCCGAGCGCAATCTCGATCTCTACGAGAAGCTACTGGGGGCTTCGAAGGAGGCGGAGCAGATCCGCGAGGCTGGAGACCGCATCTCCGCGGCCGCCGGTGCCGTTCTCGCGGTGCTGCAGAAAGCCGGGGCCGGGACCCAGAAATACGGCGAGGTGTTGGGCCAGGCCACCGAGCGGATCGAGGCCGAGCCTATCGATGCCGACCGCCTGCAGATTGTCGTCGAGGCGATCCTCGACGAGACGCGGCGGATGGTGGCTCAGAACCAGGAGATTGTCGGCAGGCTGGCGCAGTCTTCGCAGGAGATCGAGGGGCTGCACAAGCAGATCGAAAGCGCGCGGCGCGAGACGATGATCGACGCGCTCACCGGTGTGGGGAACCGCCGCATGTTCGACATGCGCCTGCGCGAGTGCCTCCAGCGGACACTCGAGGAGGGCGGCGATCTTTGCCTGCTGATGGCCGATATCGATCACTTCAAGAAGTTCAACGACACCTTCGGGCACCAGCTCGGTGACCTGGTGCTGCGCCTGGTTGCCAAGGCGCTGACCGAAGGTGTCAAGGGCCGCGACGTTGTTTGCCGCTACGGCGGCGAAGAGTTCGGCATTCTGCTGCCCAGGACTCGGCTCGAGGACGCGGTCAAGCTGGCCGATGATTTGCGCGCCTCGATCGGCGCGAGGCGGATCATCAGGCGTGGTGAGGCGCGGGACCTCGGTCATGTCACCCTCTCCATGGGTGTGTCCCGCTATCATCCCGGCGAACCATCCGCGCATTTCGTTCAGCGTGCCGATGCCGCGCTCTACGCGGCCAAGCGCCGCGGCCGTAACCGCGTGGTCTCCGAGGCCGAGGTCGAGGCGGGAGAGTTTTTGCCTGCCGGCCGCACCAAGGCTTAGCCTGCTGCGGCGCCGGTGATCGGCGTCACTGACTTATCTGTTGTGCGAGAGTACAATCGCACCATCAATCAGGGGTTGTCCGATGATCAGCCCGCTGTTTTGCCGCGCTCTTCTGGCCACGATCATTGCCGCATCGGCGGGGCTGGCGGCGCTGCTCGCCAGTGCACAACAGCAGGAGATGAGCGACACCTCCGGCCAAAGGGACGCGATCGAGGTCGGACGGCGTCAAGCCGAGCTGCGCGAGGCCATCAACCGCTTCGGCGACAGCGACCCGCGCATCCTGGGTCCGCTGGCGCGGCTCGGCTATGCTTTCATTGAGGCCTCGCGCTACGAGGACGCGGAGCGGCAGTTTCTGCGCCAGGCGGCCATCGTCAAGGAGCGCTTCCCGGCCAATCACATCGAGGTTTCGCATCCCCTGCATCATCTCGGCGAGACTTATCGCCGCATGGGGCGCAGTGCTGAGGCCGAGACACTGCTTCGTCAGGCGCTGGAGATGCGCGAGCGGCTGATGGGCCCGCAGCACGAATTCGTCGGCCGCACGGCGATGGCGCTGGCGCAGACCCTGTCATGGCTCGGCCGGTTTCAGGACGCCGAGGCCATGTTCCGGCGTGCGTTGTCGGTGGCCGAGGTCAAGGGGGCCGAATCGCCCGAGGCGGCGGCGGCACGCCTCGCCTTTGCCGATTTCTACATCGGCTCGTTTCGCTTCGCTGATGCCGAACCGCTGCTCAAGAGCGCGCTGGCGATCCGCGAACGGACCTTCGGTACCAACCATCGCTTTCTGCCACCCATCCTGGTCAGCCTGGGCCGCGTCTACCGCTGGACGGAACGTTACGGCGAGGCTGAGCAGGCGGTGAAGCGGGCACTCGCCATCCGTGAGGCCGAGTACGGGCCGGAGCATGAGTTTGTCGGCCACACCGCACTCGAGCTGGGCATTCTCTACATGGGCAAGGTCGCTATCCGGAATCGGAGCGGCTCAAGCGGCGGGCGCTGGCGATCTTCGAACGGGTCTTTGGGCCGGAGCAGCGCACGACCGGTGACGCGCTAGCCAGCCTCGCCGAGCTCTATTATTTCCAAGGCCGCTTTCCGGAGGCTGCCGAGCTTTTCCGCCGTGCGATCGCCGTCATCGAGAAGGATGTCGGGCCCGCCCATCGCATGCTGGTCTTTCCGTTGCGCATGCTCGGCCAGACCGAGCGTCGCATGGGCCGGTTGGAGGAGGCGCTACCTCCCATCAGGCGCGGGCTTGCCATCGCAGAGGCCGCATACGGTCCCGACAATCAGCGTACGGCCCAGATGGTGGGCGCGCTCGCCCGCGCCCTGACGGACGCCCGCCGTGACGCGGAGGCCGAGCCGCTGTTGCGCCGGGCATTAGCCAGCAACGAAAAGACATTAGGCGCCGATTC
>VGEI01000129.1 GCA_016869415.1 Alphaproteobacteria bacterium | reverse complement strand
CATGAACGAGGCGCCTCGTTGATGGTCCCCCGATTTCTCTACCGGACGTGCCGGGAGTTTTCGGACCTCTGTCGCACTTCATTGGCCGGGGTTAACCCCGGCCAATGAAGGAAATTCACGCGGCGTGCGGTCGCCGAGAGCCGAGAGCCGAGTGAGGTCGGCTCTCGTTGTAGAACTGCCGCCACGCCTCGATCTTGGCCCTGGCGTCGTCCAGAGACAAGAACCAATGCACGTTCAGGCACTCTTCCCGAAGGCGGCGTTAAACGATTCGACGAAGGCGTTGTCGATCGGGCGACCGGGGTGGCTGAAGTCCAGCGTCACTCCGCGCTCGTAGACCCAGCGGTCAAGCGCGTTTGATACGAACTCCGGGCCGTTGTCGACCCGGATCCGTTTCGGTGCCGGGCGAACCGCGATGACGGCGTCGAGGATCGCTGCAACCTGCTCGCCGGCGATCCCCTTGTCGACCTCGATTGCGAGGGCTTCGCGAGTGAACACATCGAGCAGCGTCAGGGCGCGCAGCCGCCGGCCGTCGAACAGGGCATCCGAGACGAAGTCCATCGACCAGACATCGTTCGGCGCTGTTGCCTGGAGGCGCTCGACGCGGTGAGCGGCGCTCACATGCCGTCGCGGCCGTTTGATCCGTAGATTCAAGCCTTCCTCGCGATATAGGCGACGGACGCGCTTGTGGTTCACGATCATCCCCTCCCGGCGCAAAGCCACATAAACCCGGCGATATCCATAGCGGACCCGTGAAGCTGCAATCTCCCGAATGCGGCGTCGGAGAAACGCCTGGTCGTCGCGGGTCGCTCGATAGCGGTGGCTTGATCGATCGAACCGCAGGGCCGCACAGCCGCGGCGCTCGCTGACCCGATACTGCCCTTGCAGATACCGAACGAGCTCGCGGCGACGACCAGGCCTCACAGCTTTGAGCGGAGCACGTCCTGCAGCATCACCTTGTCGAGCGGCAAATCGGCGACCAGCTGCTTCAGCTTCCGGTTCTCTTCCTCGAGCTGCTTCATCCGCCGCAGCTCGGCCACCCCCATTCCGGCGTACAGCTTCTTCCACCGGTAGAATGTCTGTTCGCTGATCCCCATCTTGCGGATCACTTCCGCAACCGCCGTTCCGGCTTCGGCCTGCCGCAGCGCAACCGCGATCTGCTCCTCCGTGAACCTGGTCTTCTTCATCGAGTCGGGCTCCCCTGGCTAGGTGGTTAACCTTGCCCGAAAACTCTCATTCAAACCGGACGAGAAAACAGGGAGGACGTCATCGTCTAGCCGCGGGCGCGCATGACGCGCGCCTTCTCGCGCTTCCAGTCGCGTTCCTTGATCGTATTGCGCTTGTCGACGTTCTTCTTGCCCTTGGCGAGGCCGATCTCGATCTTGGCGAAGCCCTTGGAGTTGAAATAGAGGCGCAAGGGCACGATGGTCATGCCCTGGCGCTGCACCGCCCCCATCAGGCGATCGAGCTCGCGCCGCTTGACCAGCAGCTTGCGTGGCCGCTTGGGCTCATGGTTCAGGCGGTTGCCGCCGTGGAACTCCGGGATATGCGCATTGAACAGCCAGAGCTCGCCGTCGCGCTCGCCGGCGTGCGCCTCGGTGATCTGCACCCCGCCCGCGCGCAGCGACTTCACCTCGGTACCGGTCAGCATGAGGCCCGCCTCAAGCGACGACTCAATGAAATAGTCGTGCCGCGCCTTGCGGTTCTGGGCGACGAGCTTCTCTTCGCGCGGGGCGCGCGGCATTGCCGGATGACGATAACGGCGGCCTAGTTGAGCAGGCCGGCCGTGACCATCGCCTCGCGCACGCGCTGCTTGGTTGAATCTTGCGGCTCGACCAGCGGCAGGCGGACCTTGGCGTCGCACTTGCCCAGCAGGTTGGCGGCGTACTTCACCGGGCTGGGCGAGGTCTCGACAAACAACGCCTCATGCAGGGGCATAAGCCGGTCGTTGAGCGTGCGGGCCTTGGCGAAATCGCCGGCCAGGCAGGCGTTCTGGAACTCCGACACGGCGCGCGGCGCGACATTGCCGGTCACCGAGATGCAGCCATCGCCACCCGCGGCCATCTGCGCCAGCGCCAATGCGTCGTCGCCGGACAGCTGGTTGAACTTGGGCCCGATGACCCGACGATGCTTGATGAACCGCGTCACGTCGCCGGTCGCTTCCTTGACGCCGATGACGTTGGGCAGCTTGGCAATGCGGGCCATCGTCTCCACCGAGATGTCGACGATGCAGCGCGGCGGGATGTTGTAGACGATGATCGGCAGGTCGACCACCTCGGCGATCGCCTTGTAGTGCTGATAGAGACCTTCCTGGGTCGGCTTGTTGTAGTAGGGCGTGACGATCAATGCCGCATCCGCCCCCGCCTGCTTGGCATGTTCGGTCAGCTCGATCGCTTCCTGGGTCGAGTTCGAGCCGGTCCCGGCGATGACCGGAACCCGCTTGCCGGCCGCCTCGATGCACAGCTCCACCACCCGCTTGTGTTCGTCATGCGACAGCGTCGGCGACTCTCCCGTGGTGCCGCACGGCACGAGCCCATGGGTGCCTTCCTTGATCTGCCAGTCGACGAAAGACTGGAAGGCCTTCTCATCGACATGGCCGTTCTTGAAGGGCGTGATGAGGGCGACGTATGAGCCTTGGAACATGGCCATTTCTCCTTACGAACCGCCACCATAACCCCCGCCCCGTTGTGCCGCAACGGGCCCCCGGAAGGCTGGCCATTGCGGCCCGCCCTCCACTAATATCCGCCGCCATGACAGTTCGTCGTGCCTACCGGGCCCTCGCCCTTGCTCTTGTCGTCCTGGCGCCGGTTCCCGGCGTCGCTGCCGCCCAAGCCCCTCTGCCGCCACTCCTTTCTGCGGAGCAGCGTCAGCTCCTAGAACGCGCTTTCGACGCCCTGGATTCTGCCAAGGCCGACGAGGGCCGCCGGCTGGTCAACGAGAGCAAAGATCGCTTGGCCGCGAAGGTTTTCCGCTGGGCCGAGTTGCAGCAGCCGCGCTCCGGTGCCTCCTTCGAGGACATTGCCGCCTTCATCGATGCCAATCCCGACTGGCCCAATCACGACATCCTCTACCGCCGCGCGGAGGAAGCTCTGGTCGAGAGGACCGACGATTCAGTCGTGCTCGCGTGGTTCGCGCTACGGGGCCCCACCACCGCCGATGGCGCCATGCGCTACATCGAGGCGCTGATTCGCGGCGGCAACCGGGCGAAGGCCTACGAGCTCATCCGCGAGACCTGGGTAGGCGGCGCCTTCGGCGGTGCGCAGGAAAGCGCGTTCCTCAAGCGCTACCGCCAGCATCTCGAACCCAACGACCACATTCGCCGGCTAGACCGACTGATCTGGGAAGGCCGGCGGGAAGACGCGCGCCGCCAGATGGCGCGGGTCAATGAGGATTGGAAGGCGCTGGCCGACGCCCGGCTGCGGCTGCAGGCCATGTCAGGCGGCGTCGATGGCGCGCTACGCAAGGTGCCGGCGCACCTCGTCAATCATCCGGGGCTGCTGTTCGAGCGTATGCGTTGGCGGCGCAAGAAGGGCCAGGAAGAAGGCGTGCGCGAAATCCTGCGCGACTCCCCGGCCGACCTGGGACGGCCCGATCTCTGGTGGAACGAACGCGCGTACATGGTACGCCGCTCAGTGTCCGCCGGCCGCATGACCGAGGCATACACCCTGGCCAAGGAGCACGGCCTAAGTGGCGGTGCCGGTCTCACCGAAGCCGAGTTCCTCGCCGGCTGGGTGGCGCTGCGTTTCCTCGACAAGCCGGAGCCGGCCCTGGTTCATTTCCGACGTCTCCACGAGGTCGCCCGCTTTCCCGTGACGCAGGCGCGGGCCGCCTACTGGGCGGGACGCGCCGCGGCGGCCATCGGCGACGTCAAGGAATCCCAGAACTGGTACGAGCGCGCCGCAGTCCATGTCACGGCCTATTACGGTCAGATCGCGGCGACGGCGATGGAGAATGGCCGCTCCGCACCTTCCCTCGCCACCCCGGCACCCGCAGCCGACGAACGGCAGGCCTTCGAGCGCAGCGAGCTCGTCCGCGCAGCCCGATTGCTGAACGAGATCGACCAGGTGCGCCGCGTCAAGGCTTTCATCACGCGGCTGGTCCTGAATGCCAAGACGCCCGGTCAGCACACCCTGGCGTCCGAGCTGGCGACCCGCCTCAAGCGGCCCGATCTGGCCGTGTCCGCCGCCAAGCGATCGGCGCAGGTGGCGGGAGTCTCGATCCCGGACCATGGCTGGCCGACCATCGATCTCCAGGGAGGCAACCCGCCCGAACGGGCGCTCGTGCTCGCCACGATCCGTCAGGAAAGCGCCTTCGAGACCGACGCGATCAGCCGTGCGGGTGCGCGCGGCTTGATGCAGCTGATCCCGCCCACGGCGCGCGCCGTGGCCAAGCAGCTCAATCTGCCGTCGGACAACATCGAGAAACGGCTGCTCGCCGACCCCTCCCTCAACCTGCGCCTGGGGCGCGCCTATCTGGCGGGGCTGATCGACGACTACGATGGCTCGTACCTCCTGGCGGTCGCCGCCTACAACGCCGGACCCGGACGGGTGCAGCGCTGGCTCAAGGACAACGGCGATCCACGCAAACCCCATGTCGACGCGATCGACTGGATCGAACTGATTCCGATCGACGAGACGCGGAACTACGTCCAGCGCGTGTTCGAAAACCTGCAGGTCTATCGCTACCGCCTCAACGGCAGGTCCGTGGAGGAGCGTATCGACCGGGATCTGCGCCGGCGGCGTGCTGCGGAGCTGAAACCATGAGCGACGGCACAGCGATGACCGACATCGACGCCTGCGTGTTCGATGCCTACGGCACCCTGTTCGACTACGCCTCCGCCTCGGCGCGCTGCAAAGATGCGCTGGGCACCGACTGGATGGGTTTCTCGGATCTCTGGCGCCGCAAGCAGCTCGAATACACCTGGCTACGCAGCCTGATGGGCCGGCACACCGATTTCTGGCACGTCACCGGCGAAGCGCTGGACTATACGATGGAGACCTTCAAGCGGAACGATCCCGCTCTGCGGGCTCTCCTGATGCAGCAATTCCTGAACCTCGACGCCTATCCCGAGGTGTCCGACATGCTGCGTGCCCTCAAAGCCAGGAAGGTGCGTACAGCGGTCCTCTCCAACGGCTCGCCGACCATGCTGACAGCCGCCGTTCACAGCGCCGGACTGACGCCTCTCCTCGACGCCTCGCTCTCGGTCGAATCGGTCGCCATCTACAAGCCGCACCCCTCCGTGTATCAGCTTGTGGTCGACAAGCTGGCCGTGATGGCCAATCGCGTCTGCTTCCTGTCCTCGAACGGCTGGGACGCGGCCGGAGCGGCGGCTTTCGGTTTCCGCGTCGTCTGGGTGAACCGCGCCGGCCTACCGCGCGAGAAGCTGCCGGCCCAACCGGAGCGGGAGGTCCGCAGCCTCGCCGAGCTCCCAGCACTGCTCGGCCTCGCCTGAACGCGATCATGGGTCGCGGGGCGCGCGAACGGCGCCTGACCGCCGGCGACGGGCTGTCCCTGTTCGTCCGTGACTGGGGCGACGCGGACGACCGCCGGACTCCCCTGCTCTGCCTGCCCGGCCTGACCCGTAACTCGCAGGATTTCAGCACGCTTGCCGGTCGTCTGGCGCCGCGGCGGGTGATCTGTCCAGACATGCGCGGGCGCGGCCGATCCGGCTACGCCAAGGACTGGCGCACCTACGATCCCTCTACCTATCTCGATGACATCCGCCAGCTGCTTGCGGCCTGTGGCCTGCATCGCGTGATCGTTGTTGGCGTGTCGTTGGGCGGGTTGCTGGGCATGGCCATCGCCGCAGCCTATCCGACCGTTCTCGCGGGCCTGATCATCAACGACGTGGGGCCGCATGTCGGCGCAGAGGGCACCAGCCGCATCCTCGACTACATCAGCCGCGACCGCCCGCAACCCGACTGGCCTTCGGCTGTGGCCCATCTGCGGGCCGCCCTGCCGAACCTCCGCATGGCGGACGACGACGAGTGGCTCACTTTCACCAAGGCCACCTATCGCGAAGGCGACGACGGGAAGCTGCACTTCGACTGGGACATCAATCTGGCCCGGCCGATCGCCGAGCCGCTGGAGCCCGTTCCAGACCTGTGGCCACTGTGGCGCGCCGTACGCAATCTCCCGGTGCTTGCCATTCGCGGCGCAACATCGGATATCCTGTCTGCCGAAACCTTCGCGCGCATGCAGGCTGAGAAGCCTGACATGATCCCGCTCACCGTACCCGGAACCGGTCATTGCCCGACGCTCAACGAACCTCCGGTCCGAAAGGCCATCGATGACTTCCTCAGCACGCTTTGAACCCACGCCCTTTCTTCCGACATTGGCCGATATCGAGGACGCGACACGCCAGATCGCCGGCATGGCGGTGCGAACGCCGCTGCTCGAATCCCCGGTGCTCAATGCCCGCTTGGGCGGGCGCCTGCTGATCAAGGCCGAGCCGCTGCAGCGCACCGGTTCCTTCAAGTTCCGCGGCGCCTACAACCGCATCAGCAGGCTAGACGACAGCCAGAAGAAGCGCGGCGTCGTCACCTATTCGTCGGGCAATCACGCCCAGGGGGTGGCCGCCGCTGCCCAGATCCTGGGCATCCCTGCCGTGATCCTGATGCCGGCCGACGCGCCCGCCATCAAGGTGCGCAACACCAAGGCTTATGGCGCCGAGGTCATCCATTTCGACCGCTACACCGAGAACCGCGAAGCCAGGGGACAGGCGGTTTGCGCCGAACGGGGGGCCGTGCTGGTGCCGCCCTACGAGGACCCCTACATCATCGCCGGCCAGGGCACCGGTGGGCTGGAGATCGCGGCGCAGGCCGCCGAAGCCGGTGCAACACTTGATGCCGTGCTCGCACCCTGCGGCGGCGGCGGCCTGGTCGCCGGCATCTCGACGGCGATCAAGGGCAAGCTGCCGGGTGTGCCGGTCTATGCCGTCGAACCGCAGGGCTTCGACGACACCGCGCGCAGCCTGAAGAGCGGCAAGCTTGAGAGCAACGACCCGACGGCGCGTTCCATCTGCGATGCCCTGCTCGCTCCCACACCGGGCAAACTCACCTTCTCGATCAACCGCAAGACGCTCGCCGGCGCCTTCGCCGTCAGCGACGACGAGGCCCGCCGGGCGATGGCTACGGCCTACAGTGATCTCAAACTCGTGGTCGAGCCGGGTGGCGCCGTGGCCCTTGCGGCCGTGCTCTCGGGCAAGTTCCCGATCATGGGCAAGACCGTGGCCGTTGTCTGTTCAGGCGGCAACGTCGACACCGATGTGTTCATCGCCGCCCTGAAACTCTGAACCCATGCCTCCAAGAAAAGCGAACTGTCATGCCCGCGAAAGCGGGCATCCAGGGCGAGTACGGGCTCGTTGCCCCTGGACCCCCGCTCTTGCGGGAGTGACGGATGGTATGACGGAATGACTCCTCAAAGACGCGAATTCTGGATCGGCATCGGCTGCGCCGCTGCCATTCTTTCGATCTGGACCGGCTTCATCCTGATTTCGCGCTTCGGCGCCCGCACGAGCTTCAACCCGCCGGACCTGCTGGCGCTCAGGGTCGGCATCGCCGGACTGGTGATGGCGCCGCTGCTGTGGCGCGACGGGTTCGGCGGTCTGAGTCTTCTACAGGCGCTCGCCCTGGCCCTGCTCGCAGGACTCGGCTTCGCCGGGTTCGCCTTCACCGCCTTCTCACTGGCGCCCGCCGCGCATGCCGCCGCCCTGATGACCGGCACGCTGCCGTTCCAGACCTCGGTGCTGGCGGTGCTGTTCCTGGGCGAGAGATTCGGCGGCATCAAGCTGATCGGCCTCGGCCTCATCGTCCTCGGTGTCGTCCTGATTGCGCAGCAGAGCGTGGTTTTGGGGGGCCCCGACCACTGGCGTGGCGACGTGCTGTTCTTCCTCGCCTCGACCAGCTGGTCGATCTATTCGATCCTCGCCCAGCGCTGGCGCGTGCGCCCGCTGCAATCTGCGCGCATCGTGTTTCCCCTGGCCATGATCCTCTACCTCCCCGTCTACCTGCTGGCCTTCGAGCCGAAGCTGCATACCGCTCCCCTCGGCGAGCTCGTCGTGCAGGCTGTCATGCAGGGCCTGCTGGCGACCATCGTCTCGATGTTCGCCTATGTGCGTGTCGTGGTGGCCTTTGGCGCCGCCTCGACGACCATGCTGACCGCCGCCGTTCCCGCCGCGGCGGTCCTGCTGGCCATCCCGCTGCTCGGCGAAGTCCCGAGCTGGATCGAAGTCGCCGGCATCGCCTGTGTCTCAGGCGGCATCGCCGCGACCCTCTTGGCGCTGCACCGGCGCCCTTGACGTCCGTGATCGTCTCGCCGACCTTCTGCCCATGTCCGACAACAGCGAAGTGACGGTCGAGAACACGGGCGAGACCTATCGCTGCTCGCCCGATACCGCGCTGCTCGACGCGGCGCTCGTCGCCGGCATCCACATGCCGCACAATTGCCGTGGCGGGGCCTGCGGCACCTGCAAGGCGCAGCTCCTCGAAGGCAGTGTCGATCACGGCTGGGTGATGAGTTTCGCCATCACCGACGAGGAGAAGGAGCAGGGCTACTGCCTGTGCTGCCAGTCCAAGCCGCGCAGCCCGACCCTCCGGCTGCGCATGGTCAACGACATGCGGCGGCGCGAGGCCGGCGAAGCACTCATCGCCCCGGCGGAGGCGACGGCGGAGATCGTCGCCGCCCATCCGGTGACACCGTCGGTGCTGCGGCTGGTCGTCGCCTTGCCCGCCAGCATGCGCTTTCGCTACCGCGCCGGAATGAATATGGAGTTCGGGCTGCCGGGCATCGAACCGGCGCGCCCCTATTCGATCGCCGACACCCCGGATGCCGAGGGGGCGCCGCCCGACGGACATCTGACGTTCTACATCGTCCGGCATCCGCAGGGCCGGGCGAGCGCTTGGCTGCATGACAACGCGCGCATCGGCGGCACGCTGACCCTGCGCGGACCCTACGGCGAGTTCGGGCTTCCCGCCGGTCATGAGGGGCCGATCCTGGCGCTGGCCGGGGGCACGGGATTGTCGCCGA
>VGEI01000128.1 GCA_016869415.1 Alphaproteobacteria bacterium | reverse complement strand
CGCGGTTTTCAACGCGTCGTTGAGCTCATCGCGCAGCATGCGAAGCGAATCCGTTGTGAGAGCGGGAAAGCACGCAACCTAACCCAAAACGACCTTTGTGGCAACCGAGAAATATTACATAAGTCTCTGATTTAACGTTCATATTTGGCTTGGCAAAGGCTTGACGCTCCACCGGGCATGGCCTACACAGCCCGCCCAACGCGACACGGCCCGCGACTCAGCGCGGCGCCTTGCGAAGGACAACACCACTCGATGCAGCCGGCCTCCCGCAAGCCTGGCCCCAGGAAAACGGGGCGGGGCGATTCGGCGCGCACCCGCACGCCGGGCGCCGCAGCCGCGGTGCCCTCGCGCCCACCGGGTGCCACGGCCGCGCTGGTGCTGGGCGACGGCACGGTGTTCTGGGGGCGCGGCATCGGCGCCGCCGGCCTGCGGGTGGGCGAGGTCTGTTTCAACACCTCGATGACCGGCTACCAGGAGATCCTCACCGATCCCTCCTATGCCGGACAGATCATCACCTTCACCTTCCCGCATATCGGCAATGTCGGCGCCAATCTCGAGGACATCGAGACGACGACGCCGGCGGCGCGCGGCCTTGTCCTGCGCGCCGACATCAGCGAGCCGCAGAATTTCCGCGCCACCCAGCACCTCGATGCCTGGCTGAAATCCTACGACCTCGTGGGCATCGCCGGGCTCGACACGCGCGCCCTCACCCGCCGGATCCGCGATGTCGGTGCGCCCAACGGCACGCTCTGCAACGCGCCGGACGGCGCGATCGACCTCGATGGGCTGAAGCGCCAAGCCAAAGAGTGGCCGGGGCTCGAGGGCATGGACCTGGCGCTCGAGGTGACCTGCCGCCAGACCTACAGCTGGGACCAGACGCGCTGGCAGTTCGGCAAAGGCTATGCGACGCAGGACAAGCCTACGCACCACGTCGTGGCCATCGACTACGGCGCCAAGCGCAACATCCTGCGCTGCCTGGCCTCGGCCGGCTGCAAGGTCACGGTGGTGCCGGCGACCGTCAGCGCGGCCGAAATCATGCGCCACAAGCCCGATGGCATCTTCCTCTCCAACGGCCCGGGCGATCCCGCCGCCACCGGCCAGTACGCCGTGCCGGTGATCCGCGAGCTGCTGCAGACCGGCACGCCGCTCTTTGGGATTTGTCTGGGGCACCAGATGCTGGCCCTGGCGCTGGGCGGTCGCACTGCCAAGCTGCCGCGAGGCCACCGCGGCGCCAATCATCCGGTCAAGGACTTGGCCACCGGCAAGGTCGAGATCACCTCGCAGAACCACGGCTTCGTCGTCGTGCCTGAGTCGCTGCCCGACGATGTCGAGGTGACGCATATCTCGCTGTTCGACAAGACCAACGAGGGCCTGCGCCTCAAGGACAAGCCGGTCTTCTCGGTGCAGTACCACCCCGAGGCCTCTCCGGGACCGACCGACAGCCATTATCTGTTCGAGCGCTTCGCGAAGCTGATGAGAGGGAGAGCGTAATGCCACCCATCAGATCTTCCTAAGTACCGGCCTTGGTCTTGCTCAAATTTTACCACCTAGCAATGCACGGCGGCGGAAGCGGCTTTATTCCGCAGTCTGATTTTGACCAAGTGCGGCCATTCCAAGTCTCCACCTATTTGGTAGGTCGAGCATGCGACGAACTTCGCGGGCGCGGACACCTAGATGCAAACAATATCTCCCAGGGCGGCAACTCCACACTTACGCGGCTCGGGTCTGAAATTACGTTCTGGCAGATCTCTGACGCCGGTATTCGCTACGTTGAAAAGCTGTTCGACCTGAACCCGGGCTTGGAAGATGCCACTCTTACGGATGACGAGGGAACGATCGCCGGCATCCTAACAAACGCGAAACTTGTCGAGCCGGCTTCAGTCGCAGCCATGAATGATGGTGATAGCTGGGAACCCCTAATAATTGAGCGGCAAGAGCCTGCATACGCTGAGGCTCTGGCAAAGACGGAAACCGCCGTTAAAGCAGTCCGTTCCGACAACGGATATGCAGCTACACAGCCAGGGGAACGGAACGAAGTCGTAAAAACCCTCGAAACAGGGGTAGAGGCACTCAAGAATGAGCAGCCGTCTAAGGGACGCCTGCGTGCGCTCCTCGGCAGGCCGCTTCGCTACCTAGCCGACAAGTTCGCAGGTGGGGCTATTGGTGAGTCCGCCAAGCAGGCTCTTGAGGCACTGATCAAGTGGGCCGGAGCGATCTTTTAATGACTTACGTGTTCGACGATGCCTAAGCGCACCGACATTAAGTCGATCATGATCGTTGGCGTCGGGCCGCGCCCGTCACAGGCGAGCCAGACGCTTGTCGTATTCGGCATGCGTGCCGATCCAGAACCAGGTGACGGTATCGCCTTCGCGAAATCCCAGCGCGCGCCAATACTTGCCTATACGCACCGAGCAGAGCGGCGCGTCGGAATGCACCCGCTTGAAGTGCAGACTGGGGTGACGTGGGTTGTCCTGCCACAAGGCGAACGCCTCGCGAGCCAGCGCCTGGACATCGCTCGGCAGAGCATCGAAGCAGTCCCAGAACGGCTTCAACGCCCTCGATTTCATTTCCCGCGGCGAGAGAAATCGAGGGGTGTCGTCTTTCCAGCCTTGAGTTCAGCAAGAACCTCATCGGCCCAGCGTCCAAGCTGGTCCTGCGAGCGCGCAAAGGCGGCGTCCCAACGCGCTTCGTCCGCGACAATTTCCAATTCCTCAAGGAGACGGGCGCCGAGGGCATCCTGGGCCTTCAGCGGTAGCTTCGATGCCTTCTTGAAGGCCTTCTCAAGCAGTTTGGTCATGCGCCGGACTATACCTCAGTTCGCGACATCTTTCGAGCGGCCAGCCCATGGATGGATGGGTCTTCGCTGCGCTTCGCCCAGCCATGACGAGAAAAAGGTGTCCAACCCTCCCCGGCAAGGGGAGAGGAAGAACGGGGCACGCGTCCATGCCTAAGCGCACCGACATCCAGTCGATCATGATCGTCGGCGCCGGGCCGATCGTCATCGGCCAGGCCTGCGAGTTCGACTATTCGGGCACGCAGGCCTGCAAGGCGCTGAAGGACGAGGGCTACCGGGTCATCCTGGTCAACTCGAACCCGGCGACAATCATGACCGATCCAGGCTTGGCCGACGCCACCTACGTCGAGCCGATCACGCCCGAGATCGTCGCCAAGATCATCGAGAAGGAGAAGCCCGACGCCCTGCTGCCGACCATGGGCGGGCAGACGGCGCTCAACACGGCGATGAAGCTCGCCGACATGGGCGTGCTGGAGAAGCACGGCGTCGAGCTGATCGGCGCTAAGCGCGACGCGATTGCCAAAGCCGAGGACCGGCTGCTGTTTCGCGAGGCAATGGGCAAGATCGGCCTCGAATCGCCCAAGTCGATGCTGGTCACCTCGATGGACCAGGCCCGGCAGGCGCTCGAGCTGGTCGGCCTGCCGGCGATCATGCGGCCCTCCTTCACGCTCGCCGGGACGGGCGGCGGCATCGCCTACAACGCCGAGGAATACGAGCGCATCCTGCTCGGCGGCTTGCGCGCTTCGCCGGTCGGCTCGGTGCTGGTCGAGGAATCCGTCCTCGGCTGGAAGGAATACGAGATGGAGGTGGTGCGCGACCGCGCCGACAACTGCATCATCGTCTGCGCCATTGAGAACGTCGACCCGATGGGTGTGCATACCGGCGACAGCATCACCGTCGCCCCGGCGCTGACCCTGACCGACAAGGAATACCAGATCATGCGCGACGCCTCGGTGGCGGTGCTGCGTGAGATCGGCGTCGACACCGGCGGCTCGAACGTCCAGTTCGCGGTCAACCCCGATAACGGCAGGCTGGTGGTCATCGAGATGAATCCGCGCGTCTCGCGTTCCTCGGCGCTGGCGTCGAAGGCGACCGGTTTCCCCATCGCCAAGATCGCGGCGAAGCTTGCCGTGGGCTACACGCTCGACGAGCTCGACAACGACATCACCGGTGTGACGCCGGCCTCCTTCGAGCCGACCATCGACTACGTCGTCACCAAGATCCCGCGCTTCACCTTCGAGAAATTCCCGGGCGCCGAGCCGCTGCTCAGCACGGCGATGAAGTCCGTGGGCGAGGCCATGGCCATCGGCCGGACTTTCGGGGAGTCGCTGCAGAAGGCGCTGCGCTCGCTGGAGACGGGCCTGACCGGGCTCGACGAGATCGACATCCCGGGTGCTGACGGCGGGGCCAACAAGGAGGCGATCCGTGCCGCGCTGGCCCGGCCCACACCAGAGCGTATTCTGGTCATCGCCCAAGCCTACCGCTTCGGCCTGACGACCGAAGAGATCCATGGTGCGTGCCGCTACGAGAAATGGTTCCTCGAGCGCATCCGCGAGATCGTCGCCGCGGAAGCGGCCGTGAAGGCGAGCGGACTGCCACGCACGGCCCCCGACTGGGTTCGGCTGAAGAAGATGGGTTTCGGCGACGGACGTCTGGCGCAGCTCTCGGGCAGGAGTGAGGCCCGGGTTTCCACGGCGCGGCGCCGGGCCGGCATCGTACCGGTGTTCAAACGCATCGACACCTGTGCGGCCGAGTTCGCCTCGCGCACACCCTATCTCTATTCGACCTACGAGGGCGACGGTTATGCGCCCGCCGAGTCCGAGGACGATGCCACTGAGCGGGACAAGATCGTCATCCTCGGCGGCGGCCCTAACCGCATCGGCCAGGGCATCGAATTCGACTACTGCTGCGTCCACGCCGTCTACGCGCTGCGCGAAGCCGGCTTCGAAACCATCATGATCAACTGCAACCCGGAGACCGTGTCGACCGACTACGACACCTCCGACCGGCTCTATTTCGAGCCGCTGACCGCCGAGGACGTGATCGAGATCATCCGCCGCGAGCAGAGCAAGGGCCGAGTGCTCGGCGTCATCGTCCAGTTCGGCGGCCAGACGCCGCTCAAACTGGCCGGCGCCCTGAACGCGGCCGGCATCCCCATCCTTGGCACGTCGCCGGATGCCATCGACGTCGCCGAGGACCGCAAGCGCTTCGCCCGGCTGCTCAACAAGCTGAAGCTCAAGCAGCCGCCGAGCGGCACGGCCTTCTCGCTGCCCGAGGCCGAGGCGGCGGCGGCAAAGATCGGTTACCCGGTGCTGCTGCGCCCGTCCTATGTGCTGGGCGGGCGCGGCATGAAGATCGTGCACACGCCCGAGGCGCTGCGCAATTACGTCCAGGAGGCGGTGCGCATCTCCGGCAAGCACCCGGTGCTGATCGATTCCTATCTCTCGGGCGCCACCGAGGTCGACGCCGATGCGGTGGCCGACGGCAAGACGGTGTTCGTCGCCGGCATCATGGAGCATATCGAGGAGGCGGGGATCCATTCCGGCGACAGCGCCTGCTCACTGCCGCCCTACAGCCTGTCGAAGCGCATCATCGCCGAGATCGAGCGCCAGGCCGTGGCGCTGGCCCGCGGCCTCAACGTCGTCGGCCTGATGAACGTGCAGTTCGCGGTCAAGGACGAGGAGGTCTACATCCTCGAGGTCAACCCGCGCGCCTCGCGCACCGTGCCTTTCGTCGCCAAGGCGACCGGCAATCCGATCGCCAAGATCGCAGCACGGGTGATGGCCGGCGAGGCGCTGGCCTCGTTCAAGCTGACGAAGCCCTCCGGCGGCCATGTGGCGGTGAAGGAAGCGGTGTTTCCTTTCGCCCGATTCCCGGGCAGCGACGTGATCCTCGGCCCGGAGATGAAGTCAACCGGCGAGGTCATGGGCATCGACGCCGACTTCGCCCTCGCCTTTGCCAAGTCGCAGCTCGGCAGCGGCATCCTGCCGCTCGCCGGCGCGGTCTTCATCTCGGTGCGCGACGGCGACAAGGCCAGCATGGTCGACCCGGCCCGCCGCCTTGCCGCCATGGGCTTCAAGATCGTGGCCACCGCTGGCACGGCCGACTTCTTCCGGACTCGCGGTATTCAGGTATCAAAGATCAACAAGGTGCTGGAGGGGCGTCCCCATATCGTCGACGCCATGAAGAACGGCGACATTCAGCTTGTCTTCAACACCACTGAGGGCGTCCAGGCAGTCCAGGACAGTTTCAGCCTGCGGCAGACCGCTCTTTTGGGAAATATTCCCTACTATACGACGGTCGCCGGGGCTCGGGCCACGGTCGAGGCCATTGCCGCCCTCCGGGCAGGCAGTCTTGAAGTCGCGCCCCTCCAGTCGTATTTTAGGCAGTCCTTTTAATCACCCACCGACATACGGAAGAGGTATCGGTCAGCCGTAAACGGCGGATGACCGAGGGTAGAGGTTGTTGCCATGGACAAGATTCCGATGACCGGCGAAGGCCTGACACGCCTGGAGACGGAGCTGAAGCAGCTGAAAGCGGTCGAGCGGCCGGCCATCATCCGGGCAATCGCCGAGGCGCGCGACCATGGCGACCTGTCGGAGAATGCCGAGTACCACGCGGCCCGTGAGCGGCAGAGCTTCATCGAGGGCCGTATCGGCGAGCTCGAGGACAAGATCTCGCGGGCCGAGGTCATCGACGTCAGCAAGCTGTCGGGCAAGGTGATCAAGTTCGGGGCGAAGGTGACGCTGGCCGACGAGGACACCGACGAAGAGTCGACCTACCAGATCGTCGGTGCCGAAGAGGCGGATATCGACCAGGGCCGCCTCTCGATCACCTCGCCGCTGGCCCGTGCGCTGATTGGCAAGCAGACCGGGGATTCGGTCGAGGTCACGACGCCGCGCGGCTCGAAGGCCTACGAGATCACCAAAGTCCGTTATCGTTGATCGCAGCGCGCGCCGCTGCGATGGACCTCTATCACATCTGGTGCGACCTCAAGGCGGGGGTGAGCGATACCACCTTCAGCGAAAAGGTTGCGGCCTATCTCGGGCGCCTCAGGGACGACGGGCTGATCGAAGGCTGGCGCCTGACCCGCCGAAAGCTCGGGCTCGGGCCGAAGACCGTCGGTGAATTCCACATCATCGTCGAGACACGCGACATGGCCCAACTCGAAGGCGCCTTCGTCAAGGTCAGCGGCCGGCGCGAGCCGATCGAGAGCTTCCACTTCGGCGTGAACTCGCTGGTCGAGAACCTGAGCTTCGCGCTCTATCGCGATTTCCCCGACGCCCACCGCCACCGCGGCGACGAGAAGTTCTAGAGACAACGGCAGAAAACAGCGCTCTCGCTCGCTGGACGCGCAGCTCGAGGTCATCGTGCCGCGCCATGAAACTGTCTCTACCGTCGGTTCCGGCCCGGCTTGACAGTAGGCGACATCCGGCGTGCATCGCTCGCCGTCGGGCTGTGCAGACGCCCGGTATCCCAAAGACGCTAGCGTCCAAGTTCTGCTCCACCCTGTGACGGGAGGAGTGTCTATGAACGACGGACGCGTTTCGATACCCACGGTTTCGCGCCTGGCGGCAGGCGCTGGGAACTCGGCTGCGCTACGCTCTGCCGAGCTGCAACGCAGGACGTTGCTGCTGTCGCGCAGCGACGTCGCCGCGGTACTCGACGCCGATTCCTGCATTGCCGCCGTTGAGGACGCCTTCCGCGCGCATGCCGAGGGGCGCGCACGCGGCCCCGCCTCGCTCGGCGTGATGACTGAGGAAGGTAGTTTCCACGTCAAGGCCGCCGGCTTGCGCAGTACCGCCGGCTACTTCGCCGCCAAGACGAACGCCAACTTCCCGGCCAATCCGGCGCGGCACGGCCTGCCCACGATCCAGGGCGTCGTGGTCCTATGCGATGACGCGACGGGCCGGCTCCTGGCGCTGGTGGATTCGATGGAGATCACCGTCCTGCGCACGGCTGCCGCCAGCGCGGTCGCCGCGAAGTACCTAGCCCGGCCCGACTCACGGACGGCAACCTTGTGCGGCTGCGGCGCGCAGGCGGCGGCCCAGCTTCGCGCTCTCGCCCGAATCCTGCCGCTGCGCCGGGTCTACGCCTTCGACGTCGACACCGCACGCGTGACCGGCTTGGCCGGCGACCTGGCACGCGATACCGACATCAGCGTCGAGGCGGGGAACGACCTCGGCACGGTGCTTGGCGCCAGCGACGTCGTGGTCACCTGCACGCCCTCCCATGTACCATTCCTGAAGCGTGACGACATCCGCCCCGGCACCTTCGTCGCTGCCGTCGGCGCCGACAATCCCACCAAGAGCGAGATCGAGCCTGCCCTGATGGCAGCCGCCACCGTCGTCGTCGACCTGCTCGAGCAATGCGCGACTTCCGGGGACTTGCACCACGCGATCGAGGCCTGCACCATGACCCGCGCCGACGTTCATGCGGAGCTGGCCGACCTCGTCACGCGGCGCAAGCCCGGACGTCAGAGGCCTGACGAGATCACGATATTCGATTCAACCGGCATCGCGCTCGAGGACGTGGCCGCCACGCGGCTCGCCTACGAGCGGGCCCTGGCCACCGGCCGGGGCCAGCCGTTCGACTTCTCCCCCTGAGCACTCCAACGAGGAAGCCATGACCTACAGCATCGCCCCACTTGAACTGACGCCGATGGAGCTCGACGGTCTGTCCGAGCGTCTGATCGCCAGCCACTAGGAGAACAATTACGGCGGCGCGGTGCGCCGGCTCAACGCCATCACGGCGGAGCTGGCGCGTCTCGATCCCGCCACCGCACCGATCTTCGTGCTCAACGGGCTGAAGCGCGAGGAGCTGATCGCCTACAACTCCATGGTTCTGCAAGAACTCTACTTCGCCGGCCTCGGCGGGCCCGGCCGCAAGGGCAAGCCGGCGTCTGCACCACTGCCTCCGCTGGCCAAGGCGCTGGAGCGCGATTTCGGCAGCGTAGCGCGCTGGCAGGCCGAGTTCAGCGCCATGGGCAAGGCTCTCGGCGGCGGCTCGGGCTGGGCACTCCTGGTCTGGTCGCCACGAGACGGCAAGCTGCGCAACCAGTGGGCGGCGGACCACACGCACGCTCTGGCCGACGCGCGCGTGGTGCTGGCGCTCGACATGTACGAGCACTCGTATCACATGGATTTCGGCACCCGAGCAGCTGCCTATGTCGACGCCTACATGCGCAACATCCACTGGGAATGGGCGGAGCAGCGCTTCAAGCATGTCACCGAAGGCGGGCCGTTACCCGACGTCCACTACGG
>VGEI01000127.1 GCA_016869415.1 Alphaproteobacteria bacterium | reverse complement strand
GATATGCTCGCCGACATCAGGAACGACAACGCCCAGGCAATCGCCGCCCGGGCCGCGACCTTCGACGAGTTCAAGCAGATCACCCGCTTCAACGAGTGGGTGGCGCTCGAGGACCGGTTCAACGGCTAGGAGTCAGTTGCCTGATTCTGGCGCGCGCCAGGAAAACTACTTTGGCGGCCAGCGGCCCGCTTCGGCGGCGGCGAAGAACTCGTCGAGCGCCCGGCTGAAAGCCGCCGGCTCCTCCAGGTTCATGCAATGGCCGGTGTGCGGGCAGACCCAGAGTCCCGCTTTCGGCAGGGTGCGCTTGAGCCAGAAGCTGGGCTCGAGGCAAGGCGGATCCTCGTCGCCGACCGCCACCAGCACCGGCAGGTCGAGCCGCCGGATCTCGGCTTCGAGATCGTAGAGCGAGGGGCGCTTGGCCTGGTAGTTGCGCAGCGTCAGCGCCGAGCCCCGCGCGTCGTGCTCGCCCAGCTGGCGGACATGTTCCTGCCAGCCGCGCGGATCCTTGCGTTTGAGGGTGATGCGCGCCGGGATGTGCCCCATCTCCTGGGCCACGGCGGCAGCACCCTCGTCGAGGAATTTACGGGCTCGCGCTTCCGATTCGGCGGCAAAGCCCGCCCGGTCACCGCGCGGCGCGCCGGCCCCGCAGCCGGCCAGGACCAGGGCGCTGGCCATCGGCCGGTGACGTAGCCCGAAATGCAGGGTGGCGAAGGCCCCCATGCTCAGGCCGACGACATGCGCTTTCGCCAGATCGAGATGCCGCAGCACGGCGGCGATGTCGTCCGTGGCATGGTTCTGGCCGTATTGCGCGTCGTCGGCCGGCACCTCGGAAGGCGGATAGCCACGCGCGTTGAAGGTGATGCAGCGGTAGCGGCGCGAGAGAAAACGCACCTGCGTCTCCCAGGCGCGATGGTCGCCGCCGAACTCATGCACGAAGATCACCGGATAGCCCGTACCCGTGTCCTCGTAATAGAGCTTCGCCCCGGAGGACTGTGCCAGGGGCATGCGGCTATTTCTCGTCGAGCTGCAGCTCGCGGCTCAGGCGCGAAGGCACGCGCCGTTCGCGGGCGAGGCTCTCGGCGCGCCGCAGCTGCTCGAGGTTGAGCTGCGGGCGGAGCTGGTCGAGCAGACGTGCGGCACCGGTCACGCGCACCGGGGCGGCCAGCGACAGCCAGGCATAGGCCTCGACCAGGTCGCGCTCGACGCCGTCGGAGCGCTCGCAGCGGATGCCCATCTCGAGCTGCGATTCGGCATCGCCGGCGAGTGCCGCCTTGAGGAACAGGGAGGCCGCGCGCTTCGGGTCGCGCCCGCCCGCGCCGCCATGGTCGAAAATGCGGGCCAGCAGCCGGTCGCCGAGCGGCGACTTGCGGTCCTGGAGGGAGAGGGCGATGAGCCGCGCCGAGATCGGATTGGGCTTCTGCCAGCGCGAGCCGTAGAGCTGCAGGAAGCCGCGATAATAGTCGGCGTAGTCGCTGCCCTGGTCGGAGGCGAAGTCGAGCAGCGTCGCCGCCTTCTTGAATTCGAGCTCGCTGCGGCCGGGGCTGGCGAGAATGGCACCCAGACGCGCCTGTGCGTCGGCGCTGCCGTCGGCGGCGGCCAGCGTGTACCACTTGATGGCTTCTTCCTTGTCGACATCGACGCCGAGGCCGAGATCGTAGCCGAGGCCGAGCTCGTACCAGGCGCCAGCGTCGCCGATCTCCGCCGCCTGGCCGAGATAGCGCAGCGCCTCCTGCGGATCGGCCGTCACGGCGAGGCCCTCGCGCAGCATCTGGCCGACACAGGCGGCACCGGCACCGTTGCCCGCGTCGGCGGCCGCACGGAACAGGTCGTAGGCCGCTTTCTCGTCGCGCTCCACACCCCAGCCGTTGAGATGACAGAGGCCGAGATTGACCTTCGCCATGCCGAAGCCGTGCTCGGAGGCGCGTTGGAAGCTCTCGGCCGCCTTGGCGGCGTCCTGTTTCACGCCCTTGCCCTGGGCGTACATGAAGCCGAGATTGCTCATCGACGAGGCGATGCCCTGCTCGCTCTCGGCGGAGAAAGTCTCGGCCGCCTGCACGTAGTGCTTGCGCGACAGCTCGGGGTCGCGTGCCACCGCCAGCCCGTGCTCGTGCATGAAGGCGTAGCAGTACGCCGAGAACGCCTTGCCCTGACGGTGAATGCGATCGAACGTCTCGCGCGCCAGCGCTTCGTCCTGCGGCAGGCCCTCGCCGCGGTACGATTTGAGGGCGCGCTGCAGTTCCTGCCAGGCGTCGCGGTGTTCGTTCGCCTCGGGTCAGGTAAACCATGGCGAAGTAGCGGTCCATGGCCGTTACTTTACCACGGCTCCGGGGTTGGGGGGCTACTCCGCCTTGGGAATCATCCGGCCGAGCTGGCGACCGCCGATGACGTGGAAATGGAGGTGCGGCACCTCCTGGTGGCCGTCGCGGCCGATATTGCTGAGCACGCGGTAGCCGGTCTTGTCGACCCCGGTCAGGCGGGCGACCTGGCCGATGGCTTTCATCAGCGCCGCCTGCTCGGCTGCGCTGGCCTTGGCCGAGAAATCGTCGAGCGATTCGTAGGCGCCCTTGGGGATGACCAGGACATGCACCGGGGCCTGGGGCCGGATGTCGTGGAAGGCGAGCGTGTGCTCGTCCTCGTAGAGCTTCTTGGCCGGGATCTCGCCGCGCAGCAGGCGGGCGAAGATGTTGTTGCTGTCGTAGGCCATCACTTCGTCCGCGATTTCTTTTCCTCGATGCCCGACAGGCCCTCCCGCCGGGACAGCTCCTGCCAGACCTCGCCGGGATTGATGCGCTGATCGGCCCAGAGCACCAGCAGGTGATAGACCAGATCGGCGGATTCGCTGATCAGGCGGTCGCGCTTGCCGCGCACCGCCTCGATCACAGTCTCGACGGCCTCCTCGCCGACCTTCTGGGCGATCTTGCGCGTGCCCTTCTGGAAGAGGCGGGCGGTGTGCGAGGTGGCGGGATCGGCGGAGCGGCGGCTTTCGATCACCTGGTAGAGGCGGTCGAGCACGGCGCCGGGGGTTTCGGGATCGTTCATGCCGTCCCCCGCACCGGGATGCCGCGCTCGGCCAGCCGGCGCTTGACCGTGGCGATCTTGAGCTCGCCGAAATGAAAGACCGAGGCGGCGAGCAGCGCCGAGGCGTGACCCTCGCGCACGCCCTCGACGAAATGCTCGAGGCCGCCCACCCCGCCCGAGGCGATCACCGGCACGGGCACAGCATCGGCCACGGCGCGCGTCACCGCGATGTCGAAGCCCGCCTTGGTGCCGTCGCGGTCCATCGAGGTCAGCAGGATCTCGCCCGCCCCGAGCCCGGCCAGGCGCTTCGTCCAGCCCACCACCTCGATGCCGGTGGCGTTGCGCCCGCCATGGGTGAAGACCTCGAACCCGCCGCCGGCATTGCGCTTCGAGTCGACGGCCACCGTGATGCACTGGCTGCCGAACTTCTCCGCCGCCTCGCGCACGAATTCCGGCCGGCGCACCGCTTCGGTGTTGATCGATACCTTGTCGGCCCCGGCGAGCAGCAGCGTGCGCACGTCCTCCAGGCTGCGCACCCCGCCGCCGACGGTGAGCGGCATGAAGCACTGCTCGGCCGTGCGCGCCACCACGTCGAAAAGCGTGTCGCGGTTTTCAACGCTGGCCGTGATGTCGAGGAAGCAGAGCTCGTCGGCCCCTTCCCTGTCGTAGACGCGCGCCGCCTCGACCGGGTCGCCGGCATCGACCAGGTTGACGAAATTGACGCCCTTGACCACCCGGCCGTTCTTGACGTCGAGGCAGGGGATGACGCGCACCTTCAGCATGGCGGGAGCGGGAGCATGAGGCATTTCTTAGCGCGTCGGTGGGCCGGGCGGTAGGGCTTTGCTGCCGGCGGCCGACAGCGCCACACCGGCCAGGATCAGCGCGATGCCGACCCCGTGGTAGAGCGCAAGACGTTCGCCCAGCGCCGCGTAGGCCAGCAGCGGCGTGAACACGGAGAGAAGGTGATAGGAAACCCCGGTGATCGTGGCGCCCAGTGCGGCGATGCAGCGGTTCCACAACAGGTAGGCGCCGAGCGAGATGACCAGGCCGATATAGAGAACGACGAACAGCGACCACCAGCTCACCGGCAGGAAGCGTCCGGCGGCCGCCTCGGCGATGGCGAAGGGCAGCGAGAGCACGGCGCCGGCCACCATGCCGGCGAGCAGGAAGACCATCAGGTCGAGCCCCGGCGGCTTGCGCCGGACAAGCACCGAGTAGAGCGCGTAGCAGAGCACGGCGGCGACGGTGATCAGGTCGCCCTCGCTGAAGGATAGCGCTAGCAGGGCCGCCGGATCGCCGCGGCCCATGATCCAGGCGACCCCGGCGCAGGAGACCACGATGCCGGCGAGCACGCGCGGGCTCACCGTCTCGCGCACCAGGAAGAACGCGGCGACCGGGACGAGCAGCGGCAGGATCGAGTTGATGAAGGCGACGTTGGCCGCCTGGGTGGTGCGTAGCGCGATATAGGCCAAGGCCGAGTAGCCGAGCATGCCGGTGGCGCCGCTGACGGCGATCAGGAGCCAGTGGCCTTTGACGATCGGCCACTGCTGCCGCGCTTTCTGCCAGACGAACGGCGCCAGGATGAGGCTGGCGACGATCCAGCGCAGCAGCGTCAGGGTGAAAGGCGGGAAGCTCTCGGCGATGGTCCGGCTGAGCGTGATGTGGGTCGACCAGATCAGCGGCGGCAGGACAAGGAGCAGGACCGGCCGATCCCAGAAAAAGCGCAGGACGTTCATCACCCCTGCAGGATCTTCAGCGCCTCGGCGAGCTTGATGCGGCCGTCGTAGATGGCCCGGCCGCTGATCACGCCGACGATTCCCGAATTTTCGTGCTGCTTGAGGGCCTGCAGGTCGGCGAGGCTCGACACCCCGCCCGAGGCGATCACCGGCGTAGTGAGCTGGAAGGCGAGATCGACGGTCTCCTCGAGGTTCGGCCCGCCGAGCGTGCCGTCGCGGCCGATATCCGTGTAGACCAGTGCCGCGACGCCGCTGGCCTCGAATTTGAGGGCGAGGTCGAGGGCTTTCATCGTACTGGTCTCCGACCAGCCGGTGACCGCGACCTTCCCTTGTTTCGCGTCGATACCGACGACGATCCGCCCGGGCCAGCGGGCGCAGGCGCGCTTTACCAGCTCGGGATCGCGCAGTGCCACCGTGCCCAGGATGACGCGGTTGACGCCGCGCTCCAGCCAGGCGGCGATCCCGCCCTCGTCGCGGATACCGCCGCCGAGCTGCACCGGCACGCTGCCCGCGGCGCCGAGGATGGCGTCGACCGCCGCCCCGTTGACCGACTTGCCGGCAAAGGCGCCGTCGAGGTCGACGACGTGCAGCCATTGGCACCCCGCCTCGACGAAACGCCGCGCCTGATCGGCGGGGTCGGCGTTGTAGGCCGTGGCGGTGTCCATGTCGCCGCGCAGCAGGCGCACGCACTGGCCCTGCTTGAGGTCGATCGCCGGAAAGAGGATCACTCGCCGTCCTGCTCGGCCGTGCGCCGGCCCGGAATCCAGTGCAGGAAATTGGCGAGCAGCCGCAAGCCCGCCTCCTGGCTCTTCTCCGGGTGGAACTGCGTGCCGGCGATGTTGCCGCGCACCACCGCGGCCACCAGCGGCCCGCCATAGTCGGCGGTCAGCCCGACGACGTCGCGGTCTGCCGGCTCGAAGCAAAAGGAATGGACGAAATAGACATGCGCCCCGCTCTCGATGCCGGCGAAAAGCGGATGGGCACGCTCGACCCTGATCTCGTTCCAGCCCATGTGCGGAATCTTGAGCGTCCTGTCCGCCGGCTCCAGGCGCTTGACGTCGCCGGCCAGCCAGCCGAGGCCTTCGTGCACGCCGTGCTCCAACCCGCGCGAGGCGAGAAGCTGCATGCCGACGCAGATGCCAAGGAACGGCTTGTGCCTGTGGCGCACCTCGCGGGTCAGCGCCTCGACCATGCCCGGCAGCGCCTTGAGGCCGTTCATGCAGTCGGCGAAGGCACCCACTCCGGGCAGCACGATGTGCGAGGCGCCGGCGACGTCCTCGGGCGATGCGGTCACCTTGACCTCGCCGCCGAAGCCCGAATCGTGGGCGGCGCGCGCCAGCGCCTTGGCCGCCGAGCGCAGATTGCCCGAGCCGTAGTCGATGACGACCGCGCGGCCGGTCATGACGCGGCCCATGTCGACGGGGCCCCGGCCTTCGCCGGGGTGGCGGCCGATGCCGCTGCCTTGGCGAAGAAGCGGCGCTCGGCCTCGATCAGGCTGGAGGCGGCGACCACGCCGGCGGTGACGAAGCCGCGCTTCTCCAGCGCGCGGCGGCGCCAGTCGTTGGCCTGCCAGCCGACGAGCAGGGCGAGACCGAGGCCGATGGCGCCGTCGGTCACCGGATCGAGGCCGGCGAGCTCGCCGGCCACGGCGATGAGCGCCGAGAGGCCGAGCACGATCAGCGCCCAGAACCACAGCCGGTGCCATAGCGCCCAGGCGACGGAGAAGACGAAGGCGCCCCAGGAGAAGCCCTCGCGCAAAAAGACCGCCTCGCGGTCGGCGGCAGTCGACCAGGCGCGGACATGCACGGTGTAGATACGCGGACGGGACATGGTCGTTTCCAGCTTACTCTTTTCGTCATGCCCGGTCAGGCGCCGGGCGCCGCCCGCGCCGAAGACCCGGCCATCCACGTGGATGGCCGGATCAAGTCCGGCCATGACGGGAAATAAGGGGAGCGCGTTATCGCGCGCCTGCCGCTTTACACCGACATCGTTCCCGAGAGCGTGCCCTTGGTCGAGGGCACGGCGTCGGCCTTGCGCGGGTCGATCGACACTGCCTGGCGCAAGGCGCGGGCGAGGCCCTTGTAGCAGCTCTCGACGATATGATGGTTGTTCTCGCCGTAGAGCGTCTCGACATGCAGGGTCACGCCGGCGGCCTGGGCGAAGGCTTGGAACCATTCCTTGAACAGCTCGGTGTCCATCTCGCCGAGCTTCGGCTTGGTGAAGCCGACCTTCCAGATGAGATAGGGACGGTTCGAGCAGTCCAGCGCCACGCGGGTCAGCGTCTCGTCCATGGGGATGAGCGCGTCGCCGTAGCGCACGATGCCGGCGCGGTCGCCCAGCGCCTTGGCCACCGCCTCGCCGATGACGATGCCGGTGTCCTCAGTGGTGTGGTGGAAATCGATGTGCAGGTCGCCCTTGGCGGCGACGCTCAGGTCGATCAGCGAGTGGCGCGACAGCTGCTCCAGCATGTGGTCGAGGAAGCCGATGCCGGTCGAGACCTTGTAGACGCCCGTTCCGTCGAGGTTCACCTCGGCGGCGATGTGCGTCTCCTTGGTGCGGCGCTCGACCCGGGCTTCACGGGCCGGCAGCGTGCGCATCGCCGCCTTCATGGAAGCGGAGCGCGTGGTGATCGCCGTGCCAGCTTTCACTGGCAGTTTCTTGGCGGGACGTTTGGCCATGGGAGCCTGCTAAAGCTGCGAATTGGCGGGGGTTTTAGCAAATCCTGCGCTGGATCGCCACTACGATGCTTTTCCAAACCAATCAACTACTAAAGCGAGAGAGATAAAGATGATATGCTACTGCGTGTAGATGCAGAGATCGACGAAGAATGAAAGATCAGCTTCCGAAGCGGCATGGGTGTGCAAAGACGGTTCTTGAGTCCGGTCTGATTTATAGGACTGAAGGAAAGCCCACGCTCACCGATGCTCAGTATGCCGGATTAGAAGCGGGTGTAGCCACCGGCAAAAGTCTAATGCTGGTGGCACCAACATCGAGTGGAAAAACAGAAGTTGGCTTAATCGGTATCGCTTGCTGGCTCACCGGCAGCAACGCTTCAGCACGTCGTGCCGTGTATTTGGTAAGTCATCGAGCGCTAGCACGCCAAAAGTTCAACCAGCTCCAGCTCAAGCCGGCATTAGAAGTATTCCGGATTTTGTAGTCAAACTAGAGGATGGAAGCATTCTTGTTATTGAATGCAAGTCGGCGACGAGCAATCAGGGCATCAATCTGACTCAAGCGACTGACATTGCTGGAAAGGCTGTCGCAAATGGACTCAATGGGCATCACATGGTTACTGTCTGTCAGCAATATGTGAGCACGGATGTCCCGCGATTGATTGAGCGAGCCTCCGACCTCTCTGTAGTCAATGCAGAGGAGTTGGCTGTCGCAATGTCATATTTGAAATTGGGGTTTATCAGCAATGAGCGATTTGCTACCTGGCTGACCACTCCTGGGCAACCCCGCATCGATGAACTCTTTCGACGCTAGCAGAACTCGCTCACTTCGAAGCGGCGCTTCGTCTCGCCTGCATTTGCTGCAGCACTGTCGCGACGGCCGAAGACGGCTGGTCAGAAAGGAACGCTGCAACCCGCAGATGCCGATAGGGAAGCCATGACCGATCTTCCGCGCCTCGATTCCGTCCGCCCCACCGGCCCCTGCCGCCTGCGCGTCAAGTGGCGCAATGGGCGGAGCGAAGCCATCGACCTGACGGGGGTCATTCGCGCCTTCCCGCCTTTCGCCGCGCTTGGTGACCCCGAGGCGTTCCGCCGGGTAACGGTCACCGGCCACGGCACCGGCATCGCTTGGGCCAACGGGCTCGACTACTCGGCCGAGTCGCTACATGAGATCGCCGAGGTTCAGCGCGTCATGAGCGACCGCGAGTTCCGGCGGTGGCAGAAGGAGATGGCCCTGTCCAATGCCGAGGTCGCCACGATCTTCGGCGTGGCGAAGTCGACGGTGAAGAACTACCACGCCCGCAAGACGCTGCCGGTCGCTTTCCGCATCACCTGCCGGCAGATCAAGCGCGAGCCCGAGCTGTTCTATGGCCTGCACCGCCCGCGGCGCGCCGGCCGGCCGCCCCAGTCCGATGCCGCGGAATAGCGGCGCGCTACTCAGTATGGGTCTCTGTTTCGGAGCGCCTCCCGCGCATTCACGAAAGAATGCGCTGCGGCGCTGACGCGCGACGTCGGAAGGCCGCCCCGCCACGCCTTCGCCACAATCGGGATCGTTGGCGCTTCAACGGCTTGGGTGCGATTTCTGTCTATAGACATCTGAAAATTTGAAATCCGGCCGGGCCATGACCAGATCGTCTAAAGACATTGAGTCTGAAC
>VGEI01000126.1 GCA_016869415.1 Alphaproteobacteria bacterium | reverse complement strand
GGAACTGGCACGACGATCTGGCCGAGATCGTCTATGTCGATCATTACGGCAACGCCATGACCGGGCTCCGCGCGAGTTCCGTCGCTGCAGAGGTGTCTATAGAGATCGGCGGGCGACGCCTCGGGCGCCGACGCACCTTCTCCGCGGCGGCCGAAGGCGAGGCTTTCTGGTACGAGAACGCCAACGGCTTGATCGAGATCTCTGTCAATCGCGGCCGAGCCGATCGCGATCTCGGCCTGGAGATCGGGACCGTCGTTTCGATCGTCTCGTTCTAGCGGTCTTGCCCGGTGCCGCGCGGTCGGTTGAAATGCAGTGCATGGATACGCCCTACTACATCAAGCGCTACTTCGCCAGCGGCACCGAGATCTTCCATGAGGGCCAGGATGGCCGGCAGGCCTTTCTCGTCGAGGAAGGTATGGTCGAGCTCGACCGCCTCGTCGGCCTCAAGCGCACGCCGTTCGCCCGGATCGGTCCGGGCGGCATCTTCGGCGAGATGGCCGTGATCGATAGCGGGCCGCGTACGGCGACTGCGACGGCGATCGAGAACACGACATGTACGGTCATCAGCGAGCGCATATTCAAGTACAAGCTCAAGATCGCCGATCCCTTTCTCAGAGCCCTGGTCCGGCTCTTCGTCTCCAACCTGCGTTCCTCGACGCCCGACAGCGCCCCACCCCGGCCGCCATCAGAACGCTAGGTCGTTTCTCCGACCGACCCGGCAGCTTGCGCGCAACGCAAGGGGGCCGGTAAGGTCCGCTCCCTCGCCAGTCCCTCCGAAGGAAACGCCGATGAAGCTGTTGCGCTATGGACCGCCGGGCCAGGAGAAGCCGGGCATGCTCGACCGCTCGGGCCGCATCCGCGACCTCTCCGGCCAGATCGCCGACCTCAAAGGCAGCGCTCTTGGCCCGCGCGGCATCAACCGTCTGCGCGCGCTCGATCCAGAGTCGCTCCCCTTGGTCGAAGGCAAGCCGCGCCTTGGTCCGTGCGTCGGCCGCATTGGCAAGTTCCTCTGCATCGGCCTCAACTATTCCGATCACGCCGCCGAGACCGGCGCCGCGATCCCGAAGGAGCCGATCATCTTCATGAAGGCGGACACCGCCATCTCCGGCCCGAACGACCCGGTGGTGATCCCAAAGGATTCGAAGAAGACCGACTGGGAGGTCGAGCTCGCGGTGATCATCGGCTCGACCGCTCAGCACGTCTCCGAGGAGCGTGCGCTCGACTACGTCGCCGGCTACGCCGTCTGCAACGACGTCTCCGAGCGCGAATTCCAGATCGAGCGCTCAGGCACCTGGGACAAAGGCAAGGGCTGCGACACCTTCGGCCCGCTTGGTCCCTGGCTGGTAACCGCCGACGAGGTCGCGGACCCTCAGGCCCTTGGTATGTGGCTCGAGGTCAATGGCAAGCGCTTCCAGAACGGCAGCACCAAGACGATGATCTTCGGGGTGCGCACGCTGGTCAGCTATTGCAGCAAGTTCATGACCCTTCGCGCTGGCGATGTAATCTCGACCGGGACCCCGCCCGGCGTCGGCATGGGCCAGAAACCGACCCAGATCTACCTCAAGGCCGGCGACGTCATGAGGCTCGGCATTGACGGGCTCGGCGAGCAACAGCAAACCTGTGTCGCCTGGCGCCCGGGAGCATAGTTGGAAACAATTTCAAGGGCTAACGAGATCAGGCTGAGAACGTTCTTACGATCTCAGCCTTGAATTTTC
The DNA here is from genome assembly GCA_016869415.1 of Alphaproteobacteria bacterium. Classification (GTDB taxonomy): domain Bacteria; phylum Pseudomonadota; class Alphaproteobacteria; order CACIAM-22H2; family CACIAM-22H2; genus VGEI01. The sequence goes on along the minus strand of VGEI01000126.1, from coordinate 7,453 downwards.
GCCAAGTTTCTGAAAATATCCACAGACGCGGAATGATTCGTTTAGGGAAAACGTCGAGATGCCGACTAACTTTGAGGTGCATACGCTAAGAGGCGGCGTCTGGCAGATTGACTCGACCTATCAGCAGCGCGAGCCGGCCATCGAGATCGCCAAGCAACTCTATGGCGAAAAGCGCTTCGAAGCGATCAAGGTCATCAAGGACGACTTCGACCCCAAGACCAATAAGGGGAAGGAGATCGTCATCTACGATACCGCCAAGCCCCAGGCCGAGCGGAAGGCGCCGCCACCCAAAGATGAGCCGAAGGCGACCGGCCCAGATCAAGAAGGCGGATGTCGAGTTCAAAGGCACGGGACGGCCGAAGGCCGCGGCCAAGCCGACCTCGCTCGTTATGCCGATTATTCTGGGGGGACTCGTGCTGCTCGGTGGCCTCGGTGCCTTATTCGGCCTCTCGCAGCTAACCGCGTTTCTCAGCAGGCTCTAGCCCGGACTAAGGCCAGGGCGCCTCGACCTCGACCATCCCCGCATCCTTGAAGTACTCGTCGAAGTCCGTCAGCGGGCCGGCGAGGATGTGAATGAGCTTGGCGAAACGCGCCTTCCGTCTCGGCACCTTGATCGGCGTCTCCATCCAATCGGCCGGCTCGGGCAGGACGCAGCGCTGGCGCGCGACGCGGACGACCGTCTCCCGGTGCACCAGAATGTTGTCGTAGAAGCAGTCGACGAATTCCGAGCGCGCGTTGAGCAGACCGAGCTTGTGTTTCGGATCGATGCGGTAGTGAGAATCGGCGACGAGGCCGTAGGCGAGAGTGATCCGGATGTTCGGCGCGAAGGACATGGCGACGCGATGCTCGTCGACCTCGACCGAGACCTCCTCGCCCTTCTCGTCCATGCTCCTGGCGAAGTGGTGACGGAAGGTCGGACGCGTGATCAGGCGCCAGTCGTCGGGCTTCGAGTCGCCGATCTGCGCGAGGTACTGGTCGAGGCGCATCTACTCGAGCTTCGGCTTGGCATGGTCGATGCGCGGCCATACAGCCTGCTGCTCGCCCGTCGCCGCCTCGAGCACGATCTTTGCGTTCTCGATGATCTGCTTGGCCTTCGGCAGGAGTTTCGCGTTGCCGAGGATCGCCTGGCTCACGGTCGGCGTCGTCACCAGCAGCACCATCTCGTCGAGCGCCTCGCTCAGCTGCGGCGAGCACTGGATGAGCCGAGCGTTGCCGGGCTTGTCTTCCGACGCCGAGACGCCCCAGGAGATCGAGCAGACCTGCGTCGCCTTACCGCCGCGCGGCGCCGAACTCATGTCACCGTTCGGACGCATCTTCCAAGGACCCGGTGTGTACTTCATCTCCCCCCTCCTCGCTGCCATCCCACTTGTCCAATAGTGGGCGGGCAGGCAATCGACAAGATGCTAGCCGAGCTTATTCACGATGATTTTAGCTATTCTCAAGAAAACCAAGTGGGCGCTCACATGGCTGATATCGCAAGCCTTTGAAACCGTGGCAGCCTCGATTCTCAATTGCCGCGAAAAATCAGCTATTCATGATCGCTGTGAATAAGGCGGGCTAGCGGGCCGCCGGCGGGGCCCGGGACAGGAGGTTGGTCAGGCCTTCGACCGCCGCGTCGGCCACGGCGTAGGCGATCTCCGACCAGTTGCGGTCGAGGTCGCGGGATGGGACGTCATTGGTCTGGCGGACCTGGCCGATCTCCTGCCGGTCGGCCCGCAGCACCATCCAGCGCACATCGACATTGCGGGTCTCGTGCGGCGGAGTGCCTTTCGCCGGCGCGATGGTGACCAGCGCATTGATGATGTGCGTCGCCTGGGCCGGGGTATCGGCCAGCTTGACGTCGGCGCGCTTCAGGTTGAATTCGAGCGCCCGGGCCAGCGCCCGGCCGCCTTCGCCGGGCACGCCGGTCACATCGCCGATGGCGATGCTGGGCTTGGGGGCAATCGGCACCGGTCCATCGGGATAGAGCACCAACGCGACCGCCCTGGCGAGCGCCGCCATCTCGAATATCGGCGCGTCCGGCGGCAAAGTGCGGACCACAATGCCGAGGGCGTTGCTTTTTCCGTCGTTGACGGCGAGATGCACGTCCCAGCCGCCGCTGACCGCGGACGCTTCGCCCCTCACGCGCATGCTCTGGGCGTTGCCGCGGCCGGTCATCGCGATGATTCCCTCTGCGCGCAGGCTCTCAGCCAGCTGTTCGGCAAAGGCTGCGCCGTTGGGGAGTCCGGCGACTGCCTCCACGACGATGCCGGCGCGGTCGGCGGGCATCAGCAACGGGTTGGTTTTGCCTTTGGCTTCCGGCTGGAATGGCCGCGGCAGCTCGCCGCAGCCGGTCAGCCCGGCCGCGAGCAGGATAGAGAAGGCGGCCCTACGCAAAGCAGCTCACCAGCAGCGCCAGAACCAGGAAGACAACCATCAGCGCAAGGTACGGCATGGCCTACGGTTCAAGGGCGATGGCCGAGAGCAAACGTCCATAGCCCTTCTCGCCGCGCAGGCAGGCGCGGCGGTAGCTGAAGAAGCGCTCTTCGCGGCAGGTGTCGTGGGGTAGCTCGGAGACTCGGCGGAGCCCGGCCTTCTCCAGTTCCGACAGTACGAAGCCGCGCAGGTCGAAAAGGAACTTCCCGGCGGTGGCCGCCGCCGCGAAGAAGCGTTCGTTCGACGGATCGGCGGCGACGAACGGGGCCGGGAACTCTGGCCCGACTTCGTAGGAGCGCTGCGCGATGCAGGGTCCGATGGCGGCCATCGTGCGGTCGGCGGTGGCGCCGAGCGCCGCCATCGCCTTGACCGTCGCGGCGAGAACACCGGTGAGGGCACCGCGCCAGCCGGCATGCGCCGCGCCGATGACCCGGGCGTGCGGATCGGCCAGCAACACCGGCGCGCAGTCGGCGGTCAGTATGCCCAGCGCGATGCCGGGGGTCTTGCTGACCATCGCGTCGACCTTGGGGCCGCTGCCCGGCGCCCATGGGGCCTCCACCGTCATGACGTCGGGACTGTGCACCTGATAGCAGGTGACGAGCGCGTCGTTCGACAGGTCGAGCGCTGCGGCGACGCGCGAGCGGTTCTCGGTCACACGCGCCGGGTCGTCGCCCGAGCCGAGACCGCAATTCAGCGAAGCGAAGAGCCCTTCGCTGACCCCGCCTTCACGGGTGAAGAAGCCGTGACGGATGCCGTCCAGACGATTGAGCGGTCCTGACGTCAGCATGGCGGGACGATCATTGCGGTTGAGGGTCGAAGCCGGGCGGTGGCGGCTGGTCGCGATTGGTGACGGCGAGCGCCTTGAACAAGGTGCCCATTTGATCGGGCTCGATCAAGCGGGCAATTGCCGTCTCGATGGCGCGGCCCTGGCCGGGAGCGGCGCTGCGGCTCAAGGCGGCAGCACGCGCCGCGATGCCCAGGCGCCGCAGCAGGACACCCTGAGGCAGCGGTCCATAGGCCGCCGCGCCAGCACGGCGCGCCGCCGCCGCAAGGCGGGCGAAATCGACATGCGCCGTGAGATCGGCCAGGCCCGGTTCGGCAAGCGGATCGACTTTCTCTTGGCGGCGGACTGCCTGCAGCGTGTCGCCGATCCCCGATTCGAAGGGGCCGTAGTCGATGGCCAGCATGGCGCCACGGTGGCGGGCGATACGCTCGGCAAGGGCATTCATCCGCGCCACACCGTCGGGGGACAGCTCGACGATACTGCCGGTCGGCGCGACGAGATCGTGCGCAGCCGGATCGCCGGCGCCGAAGGCGAGCTGCCCGTTCTCCAGAACGACGCAGCGCTCGCGCCACCCGTCGGCGGTCCGCACGAACTGCCGGACCGGCAGCGCGTCGAAGAACTCGTTGGCAATGACCAGCAGCGGCCCATGCGGAACGCTGTCGAGGCTCTCGTGCCATTGAGGGGCGGCGTGGCCGAGTGCCGTTCGCTGCCGCTCGCGCAGCCTGGCGTTGATCTCGATCAGATGAACCCGCAGCGCCGCGCGAAACTCCGGCGCGACCTTGGCGACCGCCCGCAGCGCGTCGGCCATCAGCGTACCGCGGCCGGGGCCGAGCTCGACCAGTGCCACGGGCGAGGGGCGGCCGATCGCCGCCCAGATTTCGGCGGCCCAGAGTCCGATCAGCTCGCCGAAAGTCTGGCTGATCTCCGGTGCGGTGATGAAATCGCCGGCGGCGCCGATCGCATCCTGCGTCCGGTAGTAGCCGTGCTCCGGGTGGGAGAGGCAGAGACGCATGAACTCGACGACCGGCAGCGGGCCGTCGCGGCCGATGCGTGCGGCGATCTCGTGCGCCAGCAGGGTCATGGGAGGGGGCGTATCATGCCCCCGGGGTGCCCGGCAGAGGCGGGCGGCTTGCGCCCGAGACGATGAGGTAGAGGCCGATCGCCAGCATGGGCAGGGAGAGGAGCTGGCCCATGGTCGTGCCGGCGAGCAGGAAGCCGAGATGGGCATCCGGCTCGCGGAACAGCTCGGACACGATGCGCGCCACGGCATAGCCCGCGAGGAACACGCCGCCGATACGGCCCGGCTGCGTGCGCCAGGAGGTCCGGTGGTTGAACACGGCCATGACCGCTAAGAGCACGAGCCCTTCGAGTGCGGCTTCGTAGAGCTGGCTGGGGTGGCGCGGCCAGGGCCCGCCGCCGGGGAAGACCATTGCCCAGGGCACGTCGCCGGGGCGGCCGTAGAGCTCGGCATTGATGAAATTGGCGATGCGCCCGAAGAACAGGCCGATGGGCACGACCGAGGCCACGATGTCACCCAGCGCCAATACCGGGACGCCTCGCTGCCGGGCGAACAGGTAGACCGCCAGCAGCACGCCGACCAGGCCGCCGTGAAACGACATACCCCCCTGCCAGACGTAGAACGCCTCGAGAGGATGAGAGAGATAGTAGCCCGGCTTGTAGAAGAAGACGTAGCCCAGCCGGCCGCCGAGGATGATGCCCAGCGTCACCCAGACGATGAAATCGTCGATTGCCTCACGTGTCGTTACCGCTGGCCCGCGCTCGACGAGAATGATCGCGTAGCGCCAGCCGAGTAGGATCCCGGCGATATAGGCCAGCGCGTACCAGCGGATGGCCAGCGGCCCGATCTCGATGGCTATGGGGTCGATCTGCGGGAAGGCAACGACGAAGGAGAGCATGCCGCGCCGTCAGACGTAGGGATCGGCCGTCGCCAGATGATCGCGCACGTAAGTCTGGATGCCGTCCTCAAGCGAGGTCATGGGCAGCGCGTAGCCGGCGGCGCGCAGGCGCTCCATGCGCGCCTCGGTGAAGTACTGGTATTTGTCGCGGATGGCTTCGGGAGTGTCGATGTACTCGAGGTTAGTGTCGCGGTCGATCGCTGTGTAGAGCGCCCGGGCGAGATCGGCAAAGCTGCGGGCCTTGCCGGTGCCGAGATTGAACAGGCCGTTCACCTGCCCGTGATCGAGCAGCCAGATCATCACCGAGATGCAGTCACCCACCCAAACGAAGTCGCGCATCTGCCCGCCGTCGGGATAGGCGGGGTTGTGCGACTTGAACAGGCGCGCGGGCTCGCCTGCGACCGCGCGCGGGTAGAGATGATGCACGACCGAGCGCTGCCCGCCCTTGTGATACTCGTTCGGCCCGTAGACGTTGAAGAACTTCAGGCCGACATGCTGAGCCGGCCTCGCCGATTTGTCGGCAAGCAGCCGCGCGACGCGGCGGTCGAAGACATGCTTGCTCCAGCCATACGGATTGAGCGGCCGCAGCTTCGCCAGGCCACCCAGCGAATCATCGTCGGCGAAGCCGGCGCTGCCGTCGCCGTAGGTTGCGGCGGATGAGGCATAGATGAAGCGCGTCGAGTTCTTTGCACACCAGTTCCACAGCGCCAGGCTGGTGCGGAAATTCTGCTCGACGATCAGGTCGACCTTGCTCTCGGTGGTCGAGGAGATGGCGCCGAGATGGAAGACGGCCTCGACCTTGGTCCGGTGAGCGTCGAGAAACTCGAACAGTCGCTCGGGCAATACGATGTCGGCAAGCTCTCGCTTGGCGATGTTGCGCCATTTGTCGCCATCACCCAGGCGGTCAACGCAGACGAGATCGGCGCCGCCGCGCCGCTCCAGTGCGGCGAGCAGATTCGAGCCGATGAATCCCGCACCTCCGGTGACGACGATCATGCCCATACGTTGGAATTCCCCGGCCATCCGAAACGGCCCCTTATAGGAGCGGGGCCGGCCGGTTGCAACGACACCGGCCGCTTCGCATAATCACTGCCTCGTCACGAGGTTCGCCATGCAAACCGACAATCGCCTGCTCGATGACATTGCGCGCGCCGCTAGCGGGGCGCTGGGCGCGCTGGGCGGCCTGCGCGCCGAACTCGACGCGCAGCTGCGGGCGCTGCTCGAGAACTGGCTCAAGGCCCAGAACCTGGTCACCCGTGACGAGTTCGAGGCGGTGAAGGCGATGGCCGCAGCCGCGCGAACCGAGAACGAGGCCCTGGCCGCACGTCTGGCTGCGCTGGAAGCAGGCCTCGCAGAGCGCCGGTGAAATTAACCAGCGGAGCGGTACGCTATTCCTTGCCTGGGGTTGGAAAGGGTATTTTTCCACAATGAATGCCCCAGTCGGGCTTTAATTTCCTTGCACCGCTGATTCTCGCTATGGCACGCTACTTTCTGTAGCGTGTCGTGGTCGCGTCGCACACAACATTTCCTAGGGTTTTGGGACATATGTCCTTAAGTCCGGAAAACCGGCCCCGACATCAGGGGTACGTGCCTTAAGCGCGTTGGGAGGCGGTTTCCATGCCAGCAGTTTCGGTATCGACGCCCGTAGAGACGATCGCCAACCCCCTGGACCTCATTGAAGAGATCATTGGCGCCCACGAGTGGCCCTTCGACCGAGCCAATGACGAAGAGCTCATGGCCCAGGTACCCGGAAAATGGTGCGACTACCGGGTCTACTTCGCCTGGAACAGCGATATGAGCGCGCTGCACTTCTCCTGCGCTCTTGACCTCAAGATCCCTACCCATCGCCGCAGCGCCATTAACGAGCTCCTCGCCTTGACCAACGAGCGGTTGTGGCTCGGCCATTTCGATCTCTCCTCCGAAGAGAGCCAGCCGACTTTCCGCCATGCGGTGCCGCTGCGTGGCGCCCGCGGCGCCACCGTGGAACAGCTCGAGGACTTGGTGGACGTAGCGCTGCACGAGTGCGAGCGCTTCTATCCGGCCTTCCAGTACGTGGTCTGGGGCGGCAAAAATCCGGCCGAGGCGGTGACCGCCGCCTGCCTGGACCCGATCGGCGAAGCCTGATCGACCCTCCGGCCCCATCGGTCGGCACCAAACTTTCGTCAGACCCCTCGCCCGGGCGTGCGCCGGGCGCTAAAACACGGGGTCAGCTCTGCAAGCCTGAAGGCGATAGGTTTATGAGCGCAACGTCACCAGCGCTGGTCCTCGTCGGTTGCGGCAAGATGGGCGGCGCCCTGCTGTCCGGCTGGCTGGCTGCGAGCCGCGCCGGTCGTGATGC
>VGEI01000125.1 GCA_016869415.1 Alphaproteobacteria bacterium | reverse complement strand
CCTCAGGGCCGTTGGTATTAGAATCAGCCCCTGGGAGACTTATCTGCACGGGAGCGCCCCGATGGCCCTCGTTCCTTTGGAAGTCCTCATGTATGCGATGATTGTTGGCGGCAACCCCGCGCCGACCGAGTGCAGCCTGCGCCCTGACCAGAAGAGCGTCGTCTGTACCAATGGCGTGACCGCCACCGAGGACAAGCAGTTCGGCACAATCCTGCAGCATGGCAAGAAGGATCCGGTGACGTACACCGGCACCAGCGACGGCCGCATCGTGTTCAGCAACGGCATCGAAGGCAAGATGACCTCGGCCGGCTGGATCAAGTTCTCCAACGGCATCCAGGCCCGCCGCGACACCCGCGGTCAGGCCGGCACGTTCGTCATCTCGGGCGGATTTGTCTGCTCGGTGACCGGCGAGACGAAAGCCGCCTGCCGGCAGCGTTAAGCCGGCATCAGGACGATCTGCAGCCGGTAGAAGCCGAGGATCCCGGGAGCCGTCACGCCGAGCGCCGCCACGCCGTGCTTGACCGACGAGAGAAACGGCTTCTCGTCGCCCCAGCCCTCGACGATCAGGATATGACGCGGGACCATGTTGGTACCGCCCCGCGCCTTCTGCTCGGCCGTGCGCTCGCCGCTGGCTTCGCGATCGGCGATGAGCAGGTGCGCGCCGGCGATGCCCGGGACCTTCAGCAGCCCCGATAGCCCCTCTCTCAGCGTGTCGACGACCATCGCCTCGTCACCGTCCGGCGCCTCGTAGCGCAACGTGGCGGCCAGTCCGCCCTGCGCCCCGCCTTTGCTCGCCTCGACCCGGCAGATCGAGCGTGCCACCGAGCGGAAGTGCTTGACCGTCTCGATCGTCCAGGGCGTCGGATTGTTGAGCCGGCTGCGGTAGTCGTCGCCGCGCAGCACGGCATCGCTTGCCGCCTCGTAGAGGTTGAAGAACTCGAGATCGGCGTCGATGGCGACATAGCGCCGCCCGCGCCTGAAACCCGGGATGCCGAGACGCTCGGGCATGTGCTCGCTGCCGTGCCATTCGTAGAACATGCTGCGGCCCTCTGGCGCGATGTCGTGCCAGATGGCGACGGCCCCGGTTCCCAGCAGGCTCACGGCAGCAACCCCTGTTCGCGGCAGATGCGGGCGATGGCCGCCCGCTCCTCGTCGGACACACCGAGCTGCGGCTCGCGGCAGGCCGCCGAGGGGAACAGCCCCTGCAGCTTCAGCACCTCTTTCATTCGCGGACGAAAGTCGCGGATCGGCGGCCGCCAGCAATAGCGGGCCAGCGGCCCCCACTTGGCCCAGATGGCCTTGGCGGCGGCCAGATCGCCGCGCTGCACGCCGTCGTTCATCGCCACCAGCTCGCTTGTTGCCGTGCCGGCAAAACCGATCAGCGCGCCGGTGCAGCCCATGACCATCGCTTCGAAGATGAAGGTGTCGCTGCCGGTCAGCACGCCGATGGGCCTGGGCAGGTTGCGCGCGACCTCGACGGTCGACAGGGTCTGGGCGACATCGAACGAGGACTCCTTGATGGCGGCCACCTCGGGAATCTCGGCAACGGCGCGCAGGATCTCCGGCGTGTAGTCCGGGCCCCATCCTTTGGGGAACTGGAAGCAGATGATCGGACGCCGCGCCGCATCGGCGATGGCGCGATGGTAGCGCGTGATCATCTGCTCGGGCACCGGCGTCCCCGAGAAAGTCGGGAACGGCGGAAAGACGGGAAATCCGTCGACCCCGGCGCGGGCATATTGCTCGGCCTTAGTCGCGGCTGCCCTGGTCGAGCCGGCCACGATCCCCGACAGGAACGGCGTGCGGCCGGCGATGGCCGAACGGCAGACACGGATGACCTCGCTCTGCTCCGCCTCGCTCAAGCCGATGACCTCCGAGGCGTCCATGTTCATGGCGATGGCGCCGGGCTTCTGGCCTGCCAGCCAATCCATGTAGCGCTCGAGAGTGGGCCAGTCGATCTCGCCGCCCTCGTGCATGGGCAACAGGGGCGCGGCGATGACGCCGGTGTAGGGGCGAGCAAGCAAGGGATCTCTCCGTCAATACCGGATCACGCCGTGCCGCATGAAGCACTCGGTGATCTGGTCGCAGTACTCGGTGAAGCGCCGGCTGGCCAGCACGTCCTTGTGGCGTGGCCGCGGCAGGTCGATGGGAATGATCCTGTCGATGCGGCCCGGCCGCGGCGTCATCACCACCACGCGGTCGGCCAGGGCCACCGCCTCGGAGATGCCATGGGTGATGAACAACGCGGTCTGCCGCCGGTCGAGCCAGAGCTTCTCCAGGTCGATGCGCATCTGCTCGCGGGTCAGCGCGTCGAGCGCGCCGAACGGCTCGTCCATCATCAAGAGCGGCGGGTCGTGGATCAGCGCCCGCACGATGGCGGCGCGCTGGCGCATTCCCCCCGACAGCTCGCGCGGCATGCGGTCCTTGAACTCGCTCAGCCCGACCTTGCCCAGCAGCTCCAGGGCGCGGGCCTGGTAGCCGCGCGGATCGATGCCGCGCAGCTCGAGCTGAACCAGAACGTTGTCGAGCACGTTGCGCCAGTCGAGCAGCACCGGGCTCTGGAAGACGATGCCCAGGTTCGTATAAGGCCCCTGCACCTCCTGGCCGGCGATGCGCACGCTGCCGCTGCTGCGCTGGATCAGCCCGGCGATGATCTTGAGCAGCGTGCTCTTGCCGCAGCCGCTGGGCCCGACGATGGCGATGAACTCGCTGCCGGCGACGTTCAGGTCGACGCGGTCCAGCGCATGGGTCACCTGCCCCACGCGCCGGAAGACCTGACTGACGCCGGCGATCTCGATGGGGGCCCGCGCCGGAGCGGCGGCCTGCGCCGCCGCCCCTGCCCGAGGCACTTCGCTGAGACGGGCTGCCGTCACTGCGGCAGGAATTCGTTCGTGTGGAACGCCGTCCAGTTGTTGCGGGTCTCGAGCTCGCGATACTGCTTGAGGAGCGCGATGGTCTGCTCCCAGTCCTTCTCGGCGCCCCAGCCGACCCGTCCCTTGGAGTTCGGGGAATCGAGCAGCTCGAAATCGACCATGAGCTGATCGAGCGTCGACTGCCGGTTGAGGTCCGGCTTAACCTTGAGCGCGGCGTCCACCGCGGCACCCGGGTTCTTCTTGGACTCTTCCCAGGAACGGACCGAGGCCTTGACGAAGCGCCGCACCATGTCCGGCTTCGCCTTGATCGTGTCCTGCTTGGCCAGGATGGTCATGCCGACGATGTTGGCCCCGTGATCGGCATAGCGCAGCGCATGCGGCTCGTGCCCGCGGTACTTGATCAGGAAGTACTGGTCGTCGGCACCGCCGAGCAGCGCATCCGCCTTCTTCTCCAGCACGGCCACGACCTTGGCCGCAGGGTCGACCTGGACGAAGGAGATCTTCGACATGTCGAGCCTGTTGTGCGCCGCCAGCGCCCGGAAGAGCTGCCCCAGGGGATCGCCCGGCGACACGGCCAGCGACTTACCCTCGAGATCCTTGGGCGTGCGGATGCCCGTCGAGGCCAGCGAAACGACCGAGAAGCCGGTCGAGTTGAGCAACGACATGACCGATTTGATCTCGGCCCCCTTAGCGGCAAGGCTGATGACGCTGGATGAGTCGGCCATGCCGAAGGTGTCGGAGCCGGCAGCCACCACCTGCACCGTGTTGGCCGAGCCGCGGCCTTCGTTGATCGTCAGGTCGATGCCCTCGGCTTTGAAATAGCCCTGATCCTTGCCGTAGTAGTAGGGCACGTGCAGGCCGCCGAGATACCAGTTGAGGCGAAGCGACACCGCCTCCTGGGCCGTGGCCGGGGCGGCGACCAGCGCCGCAAGAACCGCGGCGAGTGCCAATGCTTTGCGTTTCAGAGTCATCGTTACCTCCCTTTCCTAGCGTGACGTTTCAGATTCCCGTTACCCCGGCCGGCCGCTGCGACACATGCCAGGGGATCACCAGACGTTCGACGAGCTCGACGAGATAGTAGACGGCGAGGCCGATCAGGCTGAGCAGCACGATGATGGCGAAGACCATAGGCGTCTCCAGCTGGCCGTTGTACTGCTGCAGCAGGTAGCCCAGCCCCCGGTCGGCGGCGACGAACTCCGCCACCACGGCTGCCGTGGCCGACAGCGCGGCACCGACCTTGAGGCCGGTGAAGATCTCGGGCAGCGCCTGGGGCAGCCGGATCTTGACGAACATGCGCCAGCCGCTGGCTCCCGTCGTGTGGGCGAAATCCATGACTTCCGGGTCGACCGATTTGAAACCGGCCACGCTCGACACCACGATGGGAAAGAAGCAGAGTAAGAAGACGATCAGCAGCTTGGGCGTGAAGCCGAAGCCCAGCCAGATGATGAACAGCGGTGCGATGGCGATCTTCGGGATGATCTGCAGGAAGACCACGACCGGGTAGACCGATTCCTCGATGAAGCGGGAGCGCGCCACGGCGAGGGCCAGCGGGATGCTGACGAGCACGGCGAGAAGATAGCCGCCGACGATCTCCTGCGTCGTGACGATGGCGCCCTGCATCACGGTGTTCGAGCGCTTCATGAACTCGACCCAGACCTTGGAGGGCGGCGGCAGCAGGTATTCCTTCACGCCGAAGATCCATACGGCGTATTCCCAGAGCAGGAAGAGCAGCGCGAAGACGATCAGCACGCCGGCCCGCTTGCGCAGCCAGCCGGCGAAGGCGGCGCCGAGAGTCGGCGGCGTCACGGGCTGCAGGGGGATATCAGCACTCATCCGGTCCTCGTCTTCGCCGGATCGGCGATATCGGTGGTCGCGAACTCAGCCGGCATGTTGATCTCGATCAGCTCGAGATCGTCCGAACGTCCCACGACGTTGTGCGCCACACCTGCCGGCTGCGACAGGCAGTCCCCTGCCTTCACCGTCACCTCGCCCTGGTGGCCGGCGAAGCGGAACTTGAGCCAGCCCCTGAGCACGTAAACGAAGTGCCCGTTCATGTCGTGCCAGTGCCAGCCCGTCTCCTTGTCGAAGGGCTGGATGGCACGGATATGCTTGGCGCCGATGCGCCCGCCGGTCGCCTTGGAGAGACCGAGATCCCGATATTCGACATCGGCGCGCGGACCGTCCTTGGTGAATTCGGCCTTGCCGAACTCGTTGAGTGCCAGCGCCGACAGCGCTTCGGCCAGCGGCAGCGGGCCGCTATAGCGGGGCGCGGGATTAGACGACATGCTGGATCGCCTCCCGGGGCTCGGTCTCTGCATGCGGCCGTCGCACCGGCCAGATCGCCGCCAGCTCAGCCGCTGCTGCCGTCAGATGCCGCGCCATCGCGGTTCGCTGCGCCGGGGTGAAGCGGCTGACCGGCCCAGCGGCGCTGAGCGTAGCGACCGTGGTCGGCCCGACACGCACCGGCACCGCCACCGCCGCGGTCCCAGGCTCGCCCTCCTCGATGGCCACGCCGTAACCGCGCGCCCTGGTCTCCGCCAGCGCCCGGCGGAGCTCTTTGAGGGTACGCACGGCGTTGGGGCCGAAGCGCGCCGGCGTACGGAAGCGCGTGGCGGAGACGATGCGCAAGGCCTCGTGCTCGGGCAGGGTCGAAAGCCAGGCCTTCCCAGTGGCGGTGGCGTGCAGCACCACGTCGTAGCCGGTGTCGGGATCGTATTTGAGGCCGAAGCGGGCACCCTGCGCCTTGGCCACCCAGACCATACCCTCGCCTTCGACAATGGCGACCCGGACAAGCTCCCCAGTTGCGGCGGCCAGACGGTCGAGGACGGGCTGAACGAGATCCTTGAGGCCCGTCCCGGCATAGTGCCTCAAGCCGAGCAGCGTCAGCTTGAGGGTCAGCGCGTAGCGGGCTGTGGTCGCGTCCTGGCGCACGAAGCCGCAATCGGCGAGCAGACCGAGAAGACGATGGGCGACGCTCTTGGGAATGCGCAGCCGCGTACCGATATCCGACAGCGGCAGGCCATCGGGTGCCTCGCTCAGAAGCTCCAGGATGTCGAGGCTGCGGCGGGTCGCCGACTGGCTCAAACGCATCCCCCCTAAAATCGGAACGGCGTTCCGGAAATATAAAGCCGCCCCTCGCCCTGTCAATGCCGGCCCTGAACTGCATGCTACGACGACGTAGCCATGACGTTCGCCCGTTAAGAGCACCGCATTGAATGGCAGATTCTCACGCCATCTCTGGGGCACCTGCCTTCATCGAATGGTTTGGGCGCACACCCTACTTCCACGACGCCGAGCCGCTCGAGATCTCTCTCGTCGGCAACGGTCCCAGCCGGCTTCGAATTCACACATGGCATATGACAGATAGGCTGGATTCACGCCGCTACTTCATACTCGAAATACACGTTGTCGTGACGCCGACCCTGACCAGGTCAGTCAGGTCGAGCTGCAAGACTTCAGCCTTCCCGCGATTATCGGCTTTCCGGAGGTCAAGAAGGACGAAAGCGGCTTTCATCTGAGCTGGGACGTAGCCTACGGCGTCACGGGCACGCTGCGGGCGGAGCAGGTCAGCATCGAGTTCCACCCGGCAAGCGCTGAACGGGAAACCGCGCCGCGCTGGCTCTGTGCTGAAAAGAAATCCGCCAAGCGGGGGGACGCCCCTTGTAATAGCCAATTCGTCCACCATATGTCAGGTTGGTTCTTTGACATGGTGAAGTCCTGGTAGAAATCCCCGGCGGGCGACCGCGCCGCCGGGGTGAAAGAAACGTATTTTAGGAATCGCGGAAAACTGCGAAAAATCGCCGCCACAAAAAAATTGACGGCGATTTCTCAAGCCCTTGATCGGGCAAGCGGATTCAGCGCCTGCCCGGCCGGGACCCTTCCAAAGTGTCTATTAATCTTTTGTGGCAGACAGCCGCTTTATCATGCGAACGCAGGGGTTTATCCTGTGGATTCAAAACCAGTCACCCGCCAAGGCAAGTAAGCTCGGAAAAATGGGGGTTGGCACGCAAAAAGCCCGGTTTTCGCGCCACGCAGGGCGCGACTTCGTCCCCCGGCGCCCGCTTCAGGGCGTTCTCGGTCCCCTCCCCGGCCTGTCCTAGACGCATTTCAGCGTGATGCCGCCATCGACCGGCAGGTCGACGCCAGTGATGTACTTGGCCTCGTCCGAAGCGAGGAACAGCGCGGCGTAGGCCACGTCCCAGGCATCGCCCATCTTGCCGGTTGGGCATTGGGCGTTGCGCTTCTCGATCATGGTTGCAACGCCACCCGCGCCGTAGGCGTTGGCCAGCGGCTCGACGATCATCGGCGTGTTCATCAGCCCGGGCAGGATGGTGTTGCAGCGGACACCTTTCGCCGCGTACTCCATGGCCACGGCCTTGGAGAACTGGCTCACCGCGCCCTTGCTCGCGTGATAGGAGATGTAGGGCACACCGAGCCAGCGGATGCCGGCGATCGAGCCGATATTGACGATGGCGCCGCCGCGCCCGTCGGCCTCGAACTGTCTCACCATCACCGGCAGCACCTGCTTGCAGGTGAGGAACATGCTCTTGAGGTTGACGTCGATCACCCGGTCCCAGTCGGCCTCGCTCTGCTCGACCGGGCCGCCGATGGCGACGATGCCGACATTGTTGTGCAGCACGTCGATGCGGCCGAACGCATGGAGGCAGGCCTCGACCATCGCCTGCACGTCGCCGGCCTTCGACATGTCGCCGGCATGGACGGCGCAGACCCCGCCCTCGCCCTCGATAACGGATCGGGTCTCCTCGGCTGCAGCACGGTTGAGATCGACGGCGAAGACCTTTGCGCCCTCACCGGCGAAAACAGCAGCCGTCGCCTTACCGTTGCCCCAGCCTGGCCCGCTCGAGCCAGCGCCGGTGACGATCGCAACCTTGCCTTCGAGACGCCCGGCCATGTGCCCTCGCTTCGCGCTTAGCCGGCGAGCCTGGCGAGCGCCTCGTCAGTCGGCAACTCCAGCTTCTCGCCGGTCGCCCGGCGCTTGATCTCGACCTTGCCGGCAGCGACACCGCGCGGCCCGATCACCGCCTGCCAGGGAAGGCCGATCAGGTCCATGGTGGCGAACTTGGCGCCGGCACTCTCGCCGCGATCGTCGTAGAGCACGGCCTTCCCGGCCTTCTGCAGCTTGGCATAGAGCTCGCCGGCCGCGGCGTCACATTCGGCGTCGCCCGAGCGCAGATTGACCAGGCCAATATCGAAGGGCGCCACGCTATCCGGCCAGATGATGCCGTTAGCATCGTGGCTGGCCTCGATGATCGCGCCGACCAGGCGGGACACGCCGATGCCGTAGGAGCCCATCTCCAGCGTGATAGTCTCGCCGTTGGCGCCGGCGACGGTGGCCTTGAGCGGTGCTGAGTACTTGGTGCCGAAATAGAAGATGTGGCCGACCTCGATGCCACGGGCGGTCACCAGGCGGTCGCCGAGCTTGGCCCCCTGCGCCGCGTCGTGCTTCTCGTCGGTTGCGGCGTAGAAGCGCGTGCAGTCGTCGACCACCCTCTGCACGGCCGCCTGATCGTCGTAGTCGACGTTGACATTGAGCAGGTCGACGTCGAGGAAGGCCTTGTCGACGAACACGGCACTCTCGCCGGTCTCGGCGAGGATCTGGAACTCGTGGCTGAGATCGCCGCCGATCGGGCCGGTGTCGGCGCGCATCGGGATGGCCTTGAGGCCCATGCGCGCGAAAGTGCGCAAATAGGCGATGAACATCTTGTTGTAGGAGTGGCGGGCACCCTTGGCGTCGAGATCGAAAGAGTAGTTGTCCTTCATCAGGAACTCGCGCCCGCGCATGACGCCGAAACGCGGCCGGACCTCGTCCCGGAACTTCCACTGGATGTGATAGAGGTTCTTCGGTAGGTCGCGGTAGCTCTTGATCGAGGCGCGGACGATCTCGGTGATCAGCTCCTCGTTGGTCGGGCCGTAGAGCATCTCGCGCTCGTGCCGGTCGGTGATGCGCAGCATCTCCTTGCCGTAATCGTCGTAGCGGCCGGATTCGCGCCACAGCTCGGCCGGCTGGATGGTCGGCATCAGCAGTTCCTGGGCGCCGGCGCGATCCTGCTCCTCGCGCACGATCTGCTCGACCTTCTTGAGCACGCGATGGCCGAGTGGCAGCCAGGAGTAGATGCCGGCCGAGGACTGCCGGACCATGCCGGCGCGCAGCATCAGGCGGTGGGAGACGATCTGCGCCTCGCTCGGATTTTCGCGGAGCGTGGGCAAGAAATACTGGGAAAGCCGCATGAAACCTCGGATCGCGTGGCGAAAGCCGCGCGACTTTAGGGAAAGCAGCGGATT
>VGEI01000124.1 GCA_016869415.1 Alphaproteobacteria bacterium | reverse complement strand
AGTCTGCTGCCATTGACCGCTCGGCCACCCCTCCGCACCGGCTGACCGGCCCACGCGAAAGAACCGCGAAATATGAGGATTCACCGAAAGAAGTCAACGAGAAACCCTCAGAACAAAACGAGCCAGCCCCGCCGCCCGCCCTTAGTCGAAGGCAGCCGGTGGGGTGACTTGCAATCCCTTGTAGTTCTGCATATTAAAGCGGCCTGCCATGAAAGACAAGCACCGCAACGGTCGCTCCCATGAGGTGTCCGGCCAGGCCCGTAACGGGTCCGGCCGGGGCGGTAGTGGCCGCGCCCAGGGAAACGGTAGCCGTGCGGGCCACCGTGACGCCGGTCCGCCCCAGATCAGCGGCAAGCGCCTCTGGCTCTACGGCATCCACCCCGTCTTGGCCGCCTTAGCCAATCCCCGCCGCCGCACCCTGCGGGTCCTGATGACCGCCGAAGCCGAGGCCTCGATCGGCGCCCGCCTTGAGATCCTCGGCCAGAGCAGTCCCAGCGGCCTTCCCGCCCCGGAGATCGTCAGCCGCGAGATCATCGACCGCAGCCTGCCGCGGGGCGCCGTGCACCAGGGTGTTGCCGCCCAGGTTCAGGGGCTGGACGATACCGACATCGAAGACATCTGCCGCGCCACCGAAGGCCTCGACAATGCCCGGGTAGTCATCCTCGACCAGGTCACTGACCCCCACAACGTGGGCGCGGTGGTGCGCTCGGCTGCCGCGTTCAATGCCGCGGCGGTGATCGTGCCGGAACGCAACTCGCCGGGCGACGGCGGCGTGCTCGCCAAATCGGCCTCGGGCGCCCTCGAACGGGTCGCACTGGTCCGCGTCGTCAATCTGGCCCGTGCCCTGCAGCGCCTGAAACAGGCCGGGTTCTGGTGCGTGGGCCTCGACGGCGAGGCCCAAACGCCGATCAACGAAGCGGACCTCTCCGGCCGCGTTGCGCTGGTTCTGGGTGCGGAGGGCGAGGGCCTGCGCCGGCTGACCCGCGAACATTGCGACCTGATGGTTCGCATCCCGATCAATCGCGGCCTGGACAGTCTCAACGTCTCCAACGCCGCCGCGATCTCGCTTTACGAGCTGGCCCGCCGCTCCTGACCCGGGCGATACGCCCAACCCCTTCCGATAAGCCCCACTAGGTCAAAGCCCTAGTTTCATCCGCCTGTCGGCCAGCTCGGGCGGGTGCTACCCCTTCCCTATGGAACCGCTGGTCGCTTCAGCCGTGCTGTGCTCGGCGGTCCTCCACCCGCTGTGGTACGCCATGGTGAAGCGCGACGCGGACCCCGACGGCGCGCTGATGGCGGTCAACGCGGTCATCGCCGTTCTCGCGCTGATTCACGGTCTCTTCCTCGGCGTCGACTTCTTCGGCGCACTGCAGGCTTGGCCGCTGATGCTGCTCTCGGGCGCCGGCCAGGTGATCTACGGCTACAGCGTTGTCGCCGTGCTCAAACGCGGCGACCTCTCGGCCTACTACCCGATCATCCGCTCCGCGCCGCTGGCGTTGGTGGCGATCGGATTTTTCATCCTCGGCGAGCGATATTCGCCGACCCTGCTGCTCGGCATCGCCCTGGTCCTCGCCGGCGCGTTCGCTCTGCAGTACAAGCCCGGCGCTCGCTTGCTGCACGACCCTGTCCCGCTGGTCTTCTCTGTAGTGGCCCTCTTCGGCTCGTCCCTCTATGCCATCGCCGATTCCCGCATGGTGCAGATCATGCACCCGACCGCCATGCTGGTCTGGGTGCAGGCCGCGACCATTCCCTTCCTGGGCCTGCTGTTCGGCTATCGCCGGCCCGATTGGGCCTGGCGCACCTTTCCTCTGGCCTCGTGGAAGGCAGCCAAGCTGCGCTACCTGCTGATCGCGAGCATGGCTTACGTCTCCTACTACCTGATCCTGATTGCCTACAGCTTGGGCGGCAACGTTGCGGCGGTGAACGCCGTGCGTCAGACCGCCATCCCGATCTCGGTCTTTATCGGCGGGCTGTGGCTCGCCGAAGGCGCCATGTGGCGCCGCCTGGCTGCGTCGCTGGTTCTGGCCACAGGCGTGGTGGTCATCGTCGTGTTCCGCTAGGCTCCGGGGAATGCTGACGATTCCCGATTACCGCCTGCGCCTCCCGGGTCCGACGATGGTGCCCGAGCGTATCCGCCAGGCCACCGCGCTGCCGATCCTCAACCACCGCGGCGCCGAGTTCAAAGCCATGCTGGCCGAGTGCCAGAAGCGCCTGAAGTCCGTGTTCGGTACCGCGCACGACGTGCTGATCTTTGCCGGCTCCGGCACGGCAATGATGGAAGCCTCGCTGGCCAATATCCTGTCGCCCGGCGAAAAGGTTCTGGTCGTGGTCGCCGGCCAGTTCGGCGACCGCTTCGTTTCCATCGCCAAGGCCTTGGGTGCCCAGATCGACACCGTCGATGTCGAATGGGGCCACACGCTCGACAGCACGCGCGTAGCCGAGCGGCTGCGGCAGAACAGCTATCGCGCCGTGGTGATGGTGCACAATGAAAGCTCCACTGGCGTGACCTACGACATCGCCGCGGTCGGCAAGGTTCTCGAGGGTGCCTCCACGCTCCTCGTCGTCGACTCGGTAAGTGGCCTAGCCGGCGCCGAGATGAAGATGGATGAGTGGGGTGCTGACATCGTCGTCTCGGCCTCCCAGAAATCGCTGATGTGCCCGCCCGGCATCGGCCTTGCCGCGATCAGCCCGAAGGCCTGGAAAGTCATGGAGCGTGACGGCCGCGTGCCGAGCTTCTTTGCCGATTTTCGCCGCGCCAAGGCATCGCTCGACAAGGGCGAGACGCCGTTCACGCCGCCGGTGACGCTGGTCTACGGCCTGCTCGAAGCCCTGCGCATGATCGACGAGGAAGGGCTCGATAACGTCATCGAGCGTCATCGTCGGCTAGGGGCAGCGCTACGCGCCGGAGCGCAGGCGCTCGGCCTCGAGCTCTATAACCAGCCCGGCACCGCTTCGAATACCGTGACCGCGATGAAGGTGCCGCAGGGACTCGACGGCGGCACCATCGTCCAGCACCTGCGCGAGCGCTACCGCACGGTAATTGCCGGGGCGCGGGCCGCACGCCAGACCGGCAAAGTGATTCGCATCGGCACCATGGGCATGGTCAGCGAGGCGGACATCATCATGGATCTGCGGCACCTCGAAGCCACGCTGCGTGACCTGGGGCAGCCGGTCGCCGCCGGCGCCGGCGTACGCGCGGCGCTCGACGCGCTCAGCGTCCAGCACTAATTTGCAGCCAAGCCATCAAGGCCCAGGGATGGGGGTAACGATGAAGCGCATGGGAATGACGGCCATGGCCGTCGCGGCGGCATTCGGCTGGATGGGCGCGGCCCAGGCCCAGCAGCGGGTCGTCCTATACACGTCGAACGATGCGACGTTGAACAAGCTGATCGCCACCGAATTCACCAAAGAGAGCAACGTCCAGGTTGACGTCGTCTCGGCCGGCTCGGGCGTGATCATCAAGCGTATCGAGACGGAGAAGGACAGGCCGCAGGGCGACCTCCTCTGGGGCATCAGCCGTTCGCTGTTGCAGACCAACGCGCAATACCTCCAGTCCTACGCCTCGCAGCACAAGAACGCCGTGCCGGCAGAATACCGCGATCCCGAGGATCGCTGGATCGGCACCAACCTGCATCTGCTGGTGATGCTGCAAAACACCAAGTCGGTGCCCGAGGCCCAGGGACCCAAGAGCTGGGATGACCTGACCGCCGCCAAGTGGAAGGGCAATATCGCCTTCACCGACCCGGCGAATTCGGGCTCGGCCTATTCCAACGTCACCCTGCTGGTCGACATGTGGGGCGGCGGCAACGCCGGCTGGGACAAGGTCGCTAAGCTTTTCGCTAACACCAAGGTGCTCAACCGCTCGGCGCTGGTCTTCCAGGGAGTGGGCAACGGCGAGTACGGGCTCGGCATCTCGCTCGAATATGCGGGCTATCTCTGGGCCAGCAACGGCGCCCCGGTGAAGGTGATCTACCCGTCCGACGGCACCATCGCCCAGATGGAAGGTGTCGCCATCATCAAGAACGGGCCGAATACCGACGGCGCGCGCAAGTTCGTCGACTACGTCAACCGCAAGGACGTCCGCGAGATGATTCTCAAGGAGACGTTCCGCCGGCCGGCGCGCCAGGATCTCGACCTGCCCAACCTGCCAGGCAAGATGCCGAAGCTCACCGACCTCAAGCTGGTCAAGTACGACGAGGAAGGTTGGACGGCCAAGCGCGGCGAGACGATGGACCGCATCAAGGACGTCATCCAGAAGACGCGCTAGGGCAGTTTTCGCCGGCAAGCGGACCGGTCAGCCTCATTCCGCGGTCATACCGCGGAATGAGGGCTGGTTTGTCTAGGGGGAGTTTTGACAGCAATCTCGATCGATCACGTGTCGCGATCGTTCGGCACGGTGCGTGCCGTCGATGATGTATCGCTTGAGGTCCGTGACGGCGAGTTCTTCACGCTGCTCGGGCCGTCGGGCTGCGGCAAGACAACGCTGCTTCGCACCATCGCCGGCTTCGCGGACCTGACCGCCGGCCAGATCCGTTTCGGCGAGCGGCGAATCGACACCCTGCCGCCGCACCGCCGCAACACCGGCATGGTGTTCCAGAACTACGCCATCTTCCCCAACCTCACGGTGGATGGGAACGTCGCCTATGGCCTCAAGGCGCGTAGCGTGCCGGAGGCCCAGATCAAGGAGCGCGTCGCCCGCGCCCTCAAGCTCGTCCATCTCGACGGCTACGGCGAGCGCTGGCCGCACCAGCTCTCCGGCGGCCAGCTGCAGCGCGTCGCCATCGCCCGCTGCCTGGTGATCGAGCCCGAGGTTTTGCTGCTCGATGAGCCGCTCTCCAATCTCGACGCCAAGCTGCGGGTCGAGATGCGCGCCGAGATCCGCCAGCTACAGCAGTCGCTGAAGATCACGGCGATCTACGTCACCCACGACCAGGAAGAGGCGCTGTCCATGTCCGACCGCATCGCCGTGATGCGCAGCGGCCGGCTTGAGCAGGTGGCGGCACCGCAGGATATCTACCGTGCTCCGGCGACACCTTTCGTCGCCGAGTTCATGGGCACGACCAACCTGCTCACCGGCACGGTAACGGGCCGCGACGGAGATATCACACGCATCGGGGTTGGCCAGCGGGAATTCCGCGCCCCGAGCCGTGCCAGCAATGGCGAGTCCCTCACTTTCTCGCTGCGTCCGGAGACCGTGCGGCTGCTGGCACCCGGCGAGGCGGCACCCGCAGGCTGGGCCACGCTTCACGCCACCCTGGCCCGGGTCGAGTTCCTCGGCGCATTGACGCGGCTCGAGCTCGATCTCGGCGGCGGCACGACGCTACGCGTGGCCAGCCTCGACGTGCTGCCTGGCGCACTTGCGACGCGCGGCTGTGTCGTTGCTGCCTATGATCCGCGCCGCGTCACGGTGTTTGGCGGCCGATGATCGCCGTCTCCCGCCGCGACACGTTCCCGCTCGCCATCACGGTCCTGGCGCTCGCCTTCCTCAGCCTGTTCCTGCTTTATCCCCTGCTCAAGGTCTTCGGCGCCAGCTTCCTTGACCGCACCGGCACGAGCTTCACGCTCGCCAACTATACCCGCATGCTGTCGAGCAGCTTCTATCTCGGCAGCCTCTACAACAGCCTGCTGATGGGCGTGTTGGCGACCTTGGTGACCACCGCCATCGGCGTGCCGTTGGCCTTCTGCTTGGCACGGCTGCCTATCCCAGGAAAATCCGCGCTGCTCGCGCTCGCCGCACTACCGCTGGTCCTGCCCTCCTTCGTCGCTGCCTATGCGCTGGTGCTGCTGCTCGGCCGGGCCGGCATCGTCACGCGCTTTCTGCGCGATATCGGCATCCCCTTCACCTCGATTTACGGCATGACCGGGCTGACCGTCGTCTTCGCCCTGACGCTGTTTCCCTTCGTTGTCTTCCCCACCCTCGCCGCCTTCAAGGCCGTCGACATCTCGGTGGAGGAGGCCGGGCAGAATCTCGGCTCGTCGCGCTGGCGCACATTTTGGACGGTGACCGTGCCCATCGTCATGCCGGCGGTGCTGGCCGGAGCGCTGCTGGTCTTCATCGAGGCGATCGAGAGCTTCGGCGTGCCCTTCGTGCTGGCTGAGGACAAGCCGATCCTCGCCGTCGAAGCTTACAAGCTCTTCGTCGGCGAGCTCGGGGGAAACCCGGCCTCAGCCGGTGTGCTTGGTGTCATCCTCATCGTCTGCACAGCACTCGCTCTGTTGCTGCAGCGCTATTACCTGGGCAAGCGGCGCTTCTCCACGGCCGCCCGGCGCACCCCGCCCGAGCTTGTCGTCGCGCCGTGGCTACGGCGCCTGGCCGCCGGCTACTCCTGGGGCATCGTGCTGATCGCGCTGGTGCCGTTCTTCGCGGTCATCGTCATCTCGTTCATGGAATTCCGCGGGCCGGTGATGCACCCGAATCTCAGCCTCAACAACTTCCGCGACCTGCTCAATCAGTCTTCGCGACCGCTGGTCAACACGTTGACCCTGTCGAGCGCGGCGGCCCTGCTCGCGGCGCTGATCGGCGTGCCCATCGGCTTCGCCGTCACCCGCTTCCGCTCGCGCATCTCGGACTTCCTCGACATCGTCGCCATGACGCCGTTTGCTGTGGCCGGAACGGTGCTGGCGATCGGACTGGTCATTTCATTCAACAGCGGCTGGCTGGTGCTGACCGGCGGCTGGCTCATCCTGGTGCTAGCCTGGGTGGTGCGGAAGATCCCGTTCAATGTGCGCGCCTCCGCCGCCATCCTCCACCAGATCGATCCCAGCCTGGAAGAGGCCTCGATCAATCTCGGCGTCTCGCCGCTGATGACCTTCATCCGCCTGACCGTGCCGCTGATGATCGGCGGCGTCATCGGCGGCATGGTGCTGACCTGGGTGACTGTCGCTTCCGAGCTCAGCTCGACCGTCGTGCTCTACAGCGGGCCGTGGGCGACCATGACCGTCGTCATGTTCCAGGCCCTTGAAGGTACGGGCGCCGGCATCGCCTCGGCCGCGGCGACGGTTCTGATCGTCGTCACCGTGCTGCCGGTGGCCCTGGTCTACCGGCTGCTTCGCCGCCACGAACTCGGTATGATGTGAACAATGATCGACCTGCGAAGCGACACCATCACCCAGCCCAACGAGGCGATGCTCGACGCGATGTACGAGGCGCGGCTGGGCGACGATTCCCGAGACGGCGACCCGACGGTGCGCAAGCTCGAGGCCCTGGCCGCCGACCGCACCGGTAAGGATGCGGCGATGTTCGTGCCGAGCGGCACCATGGGCAACCTGGTGGCGCTGATGGCCCATACCGGCCGCGGCGGCGAGGTGCTGCTGGAGGAAGGGGCGCACATCCTCAAGCACGAGATGGGGGGTATCGCCCAGGTTGCCGGGCTGTTCCACCGCACCATCCGCGGCCGGCGCGGTGCCATGGATCTCGGCATGCTGGGTGAGGCGATCAATGCCGCGCTCAAGCCAAACAAGCTGGCGACTGCGCTGATCGAGATGGAGACGACGCACAACAACGCCGGCGGCACGGTTCTGACGCTCGACCATATGGCGGCGGTGCATGCCCTGGGCCGCGAGCACGGCATCCCCGTGCACACCGACGGGGCGCGCCTGTTCAACGCGGCAGTGGCGTTGGGCGTACCGGCAGAACGTATCGCCCGCCACACGGACAGCGTCACTTTTTGCGTCTCCAAAGGATTGAGCGCCCCCGTCGGCTCGCTGCTCTGCGGCACGGCTGAATTCATCGGCCGCGCCCGCGCCTTCCGCCGCATGCTCGGCGGAAATCTGCGCCAGGCCGGCATGCTGGCGGCCGCCGGTATCGTGGCATTGCAGACCATGGTTGACCGCCTGGCCGAAGATCACCGCACGGCCAGGCAACTGGCCGAAGGGCTCTTCAAGCTTTCTCCCGGCCTCATCGACCCGAAGACGGTCGAGACCAATATCGTGCGCGTCGATACCTCAGGCAGCGGCTGGAGTGCCGAGGATTGGTCGAAGGCGCTAGCGGCCTACGGCGTGCGCGTGGCTCCGGGCGGGCCGGCGCAGCTGCGTTTCGTCACCCACCGGCATATCAGCAGCGCCGATATCGAGACGACTTTGGCGGCATTTCGCGAGCTGTGGCGCAAGGCTCCGGGACAGCCCGCCTCACGTGCCGGCTAGTCCTTGCGAGGCGCGGTGATCAGCCGAGCGCCGCGCTGAAAGGTGAAATAGGCCCACAGCCAGTGAATCGAGACGACGACGCGGTTGCGCACGCCGATCAGGTAGTAGATATGCGCCACGCACCACAGTAACCAGGCGGTGAAGCCGCTCAGGCGAATCCAGCCGAAATCGATCACCGCGAATTTGCGGCCGATCGTGGCGAGGTTGCCATAGTCCCTGTAGCGGAACGGCGGCGGGGCTGACTTAGCGCGGACCGCTGAATCGATGACCTGCGCTACGTACCTGCCCTGCTGCTTGGCAGCCGGAGCGACGGCAGGCACCGGCCTACTGTCCTGCATGACAAGAGCGGTGTCGCCGATGGCGAATATGCGCTGCTTCCACGGCACCGAGAGGTCCGGATTGACCTTGATGCGCCCGGCGCGATCCGTTTCGGCGCCAATCCATGTTGCCGCGGGTGACGCTGCGACACCTGCCGCCCACAGGATGGTGCGCGCGGCAATTCGATCCTCGCCGACACTCACCCCGGAATCGTCGCACGCCGTCACCGCCTCACCCGTTCGGACCTCGACGCCCAGCTTCTCCAGAGAACGTTGTGCAATGGCCGAGAGCTTCTCCGGAAACGCCGGCAGGATGCGCGGTCCGGCTTCGAGCAGCACGATGCGCGCCCCGCGCGGATCGATGCGCCGGAAATCGCGGCTCAGGGCCCGACGCGCCAGCTCGGCCAGCGCCCCGGCCAGCTCGACGCCGGTCGGCCCGCCGCCCACGACTGCAAAGCTCAATAGGCCGCGGCGCTTTTCCGGATCGGTCTCTGCCTCGGCGCGCTCGAAAGCCGTCAGCACGCGTGCCCGGATGTCAGTGGCATCCTCGATCCGCTTGAGGCCTGGAGCCGTTTTCTCCCACTCGTCATGGCCGAAATAGGCATGGCGCGCGCCCGTGGCCAGAACCAGCCAGTCGTAGCGCAGCCGGCGACCCTCGACGATGACCTCGCGCGCCTGTGTGTCGATGCCGCTAACTTCGCCGAGCAGGACGGCCGCGTGGGCTTGGCGGCG
>VGEI01000123.1 GCA_016869415.1 Alphaproteobacteria bacterium | reverse complement strand
GGCAACTTCAAGTCGGTGACACCCCCAAAAGGTAGGGCTATGCGTTGCATCTCAATACGCCGCCACAATCATCTGCCTACGGATTCCGGACGGTAGTGGATTGATTGCTGGGTTGGCGGCCACGTTGGCGATGAAGTCATCGACAACTGCCGTCATCGCCGGCTCACCTCCCAGGCGCTGATAGAGGCTTCGTTCCTCGGGGGCCTGGGCGCAAGCCGACAGGGCCGCCAGTGCAACGATCGCCGGGAATTTCGTGAAGCCGTTCATCGATTGCCTCCAAACCGGGGGCATCTGCATCGCCACGCCCGGCTACGCTTCTTCGTCCAAACGCGGCTCCCAGTTCACCAAGAGGGCTTAAACGCGGCGCCAACTCGTGCCCCCGGGTCCGTCCTCCAGGACGACTCCCTGGGCCTTGAGCTCATCACGGATCCGGTCGGCTTCGGCGAAATTCCGAGCCTTGCGAGCGGCAAGGCGAGCCTTGATCCGCTCCTCGATCTTGTCCTCCGACAGGCCGCTGCCAGCTTGCCCCTTGAACCACGTCTCCGGCCGCTGGTTGAACAGACCGAGCAGGCGGCCACCGGCATAAAGCGCGCTCACCTGGGGGCTAGGTTCGCGCGAGGCGGCGGCGGACTGGAACGCCGCGCTGGCGTGCTCGTGCAGCCGGGCGATGGCGAGCGGTGTATTGAGGTCGTCGGCCAGCGCGTCGGTGACATCGGCCGGCGGCGTCAGCGAGGCGTCGAGATCGTAGAGGCGGCACGATGGATCGAATTTCTGCAGTGCATTGTAGAAACGGTCGAGCTCGACACGCGCCTGGCGGAGCCCGTCCTCGGTGAAATCGAGCGGTGCGCGATAGTGGGTCTTCATCAGCAGCAGCCGGATCACCTCGGCCGGCCACTTGGCCAGCAGGTCGCGCACCGTGAAGAAGTTGCCGAGGCTCTTCGACATTTTCTCGCCGTTGACGATGAGAAAACCGTTGTGCATCCAAAGCCGCACGAAGGGCTTGCCGTTATGCGCACATTCGCTCTGGGCGATCTCGTTCTCATGGTGGGGAAAGATCAGATCAAGGCCACCGCCATGGATGTCGAAGGTCTCGCCCAAATGCTCCTCGGACATAGCCGAGCACTCGATATGCCAGCCCGGCCGGCCACGCCCCCACGGACTGTCCCAGCCAGGCTGCTCGGCCGCACTGGGCTTCCACAGCACGAAGTCGGCGGGATCCCTCTTGTAGGGTGCGACATCGATGCGCGCGCCGGCGATCAGCTCGTCCCGGGAGTGGCCGGAAAGCTTGCCGTACGATGACATACTGGGCACGTGGAACAGCACGTGACCCTCCGCCACGTAGGCATGCCCGCTCTCGACGAGCCGGCGGATCATCGCGACCATCTGACCGATATGAGCAGTGGCACGTGGTTCGACATCCGGCGGCAGTGCGGCCAGCGCCCCCATATCCTCGTGATAGGCGCGGGTGGTACGCGCGGTGATGCTGTCGATCGGCTCGCCTGTGGCCTTGGCCACGGCGATGATCTTATCGTCGACATCCGTGATGTTGCGGACGTAAGTGACCTTCGGGTAGGTGCGCTTGAGCAGCCGATAGAGAACGTCAAAGACGACGACCGGCCGGGCATTGCCGATATGCGCCAGGTCGTACACGGTCGGGCCGCACACATACATCCGGACATGCGCCGGATCGACGGGAGCGAACGGTTCCTGCCGGCGGGTCAGCGTGTTGTGGAATTGCAGGACCGTCATCAGGCTTCTTTCCCCGAGAGCCGGGCGGCCGCGCGTACCCGGCCGATCATCGGCAGCAGGGCCTTGAGCTCCGGTCCCTGTTCGCGTGCCGTCAGTGCCCGCCGCAGCGGCATGTAAAGCTCCTTGCCCTTTCGCCCAGTTGCTGCCCGGACCGCCGAGGTCCACATGGTCCATGTGCTCTCATCCCACGGCTCCTCAGGCAGGAGCGAGGCTGCCGTGGTAGCGAAGCCAGGGTCGTCGATCACCGGTGCGATGGCACCGGCGGTGACGCTCCACCAGTCGCGGGCGTCCGTCAGGCGCTCGAGATTGCCGCGGATCGCGAGCCAGAACTCCGGCGTAGTGCCGGTCAGGCCGAGTGCAGTCAGCCGGTGCTCGACATCGGAGAATTCATAACGATGCAGCACGGCGCTGCTCAGCGCCCGAAGCTCTGCCGGGTCGAAACGCGCCGGCGCCCGGCCGAAATCGTGCAGGTTGAAGCCGGCATCGAGCGCCTCGAGCGAGCGGAACGGCTCGATCGGCTTGGCGCTGCCAAGTCGGGCCAGCAAACTGTTGACGGCCATCGCCTCGATGCCTTCGTCGCGAAGCGATTCCAGCGACAGGGAGCCGATCCGCTTCGACAGCCCCTCGCCCTCGCGGCCGACGAGCAACGCCAAGTGAGCGAATTCGGGGGCCTTGGCGCCGAGTGCTTCGAAAATCTGGATTTGCGACACCGTGTTGGTGACGTGATCCTCGCCGCGGATCACATGGGTCACATGCAGGTCGACATCGTCGACGACCGAGGAGAGGGTATAGAGCGGCACGCCGTCGGCCCGGATGAGGACGGGATCGCTGAGCGACGCGGCGTCAATCGCCGCATGGCCGCGGATGCGGTCGTTCCACTCGACCTTGCGGTGCTCGAGGCGGAAGCGCCAATGCGGTTTGCGTCCTTCAGCCTCCAGGCGCTGCTTATCGGCGTCGCTCAGCCTCAGGGCGGCGCGGTTGTAGACCGGCGGCTGATGCCGTGCGAGCTGGACTTTGCGCTGGAGATCGAGCTCCTCGACGGTCTCGTAGCAAGGATAGAGGCGGCCGGCCTTCTCCAGCTTCTCCGCTGCTTGGGCGTAGAGCGACAGCCGCGCCGACTGGTGATACTCATTCTCGTTCCAAGACAGGCCGAGCCAGAGCAGATCGTCGCGGATGCTATCGGCGTAGCGCGCTTCCGAGCGCTGGGCATCGGTGTCGTCGAAGCGCAGGATGAACGTGCCCTTCACCGCCCGGGCAAACAGCCAGTTCACCAATGCCGTGCGCGCGTTGCCGACATGGAGCTTGCCGGTCGGGCTCGGTGCGAAACGGACGCGCACGCTCATCGGGGCGCACGGAATCCGTTGGTAATCGGGTAGCGCCGATCACGGCCGAAGGCGCGGCGCGTGATCTTGACCCCGGGCGGTGCTTGCCGGCGCTTGTACTCGGCCAGGTCGAGCATGCGCCAGACACGATTGACAGTCGCCTCGGTATGCCCGCGCGCCACGATCTGCGAGACAGGCATCTCCTTCTCGATCAGGCAATACAGAATGTCGTCGAGCTGCTTGTAAGGGCCGAGGCTCGCCTCGTCGGTCTGGTTCGGACGCAGCTCGGCGGTTGGCGGCTTGGTGATCACCCGCTCGGGCATCACGGCGCCGTCTGGCCCCCGCGCATTCTTTGGGCGATGCGCGTTGCGCCACCGGCAGAGCTCGAACACCGTTGTCTTGTAGACGTCCTTGAGCACGGCATAGCCGCCGCACATGTCGCCATAGAGCGTGGCGTATCCGGCCGACATCTCCGACTTGTTGCCCGTGGAGACGACCATGTGTCCGAACTTGTTGGACAGCGCCATGAGAGTCACGCCGCGCGAGCGCGACTGTATATTCTCCTCGGTGATGTCCTCGTTGGTGCCGGCGAACTGCTCCTTCAGCATGGCGCCGAAAGCCTGCATCGCCGGACCGATATTGATGATGTCGTAGCGGATACCGAGCGCCTTGGCGCAAGCGGCCGCATCGTCGAGGCTTTCGCGCGAGGTGTAGGGCGACGGCATCATAACGGCGCGCACCTTGTCGGCGCCCAGCGCGTCGACTGCGAGTGCCGCAGTCAGGGCCGAATCGATGCCACCGGAAAGCCCTAGAATGACACCAGGGAAACGGTTCTTGTTGACGTAGTCGCCTAGACCCACGACCAGCGCCCGATAGATCGCCTCGATCCCGACGGCCGGCTTGACGACCTCGCCCGGCACACAACTCCAGCCGCCGTTACCGTTACGCTGGAAGCGCGCCAGAGTCAGCGCTTCCTCCCAGGCTGGCGCCTGTACGGCGAGGGTCTTGTCGCCGTTGAGGACGAACGAAGCGCCATCGAAGACCAGCTCGTCCTGGCCGCCGACCTGATTGACGTAGACCAACGGCAGGCCGGTCTCCTTCACACGCGCCGCGGCAAGGTTGATCCGCTCGTCAATCTTGTCAGTCTCGAACGGGCTGCCGTTGGGCACGACCAGGATCTCGGCGCCGGACTCGACGAGGCACTCCGTGACATCGGGCGTCCAGATGTCCTCGCAGATCGGCACTCCGAGACGGACGCCGCGGAAATCGACGGGGCCCGGCATCTCATCTGCGGAGAAGACACGCTTCTCGTCAAACACGCCGTAATTCGGCAGATCATGCTTGAAGCGCAGCGCGGCGATCTTTCCCCCGTCGAGCAGCAATGCGGCGTTGTGCAGCTTTCCGTCCTTGATCCAGGGCGTGCCGAGCAGTATCGCGGGCCCGGCATCGTCCGTCTCGCGGGCCAGCTCGCCGACGGTCCGGGCGACCGCTTCCTGGAACGCCGGCTTTAGCACAAGATCCTCGGGCGGATAGCCGGAGACCATCAGCTCGGGATAGACGACGAGATCGGCGCCCAACGCTTTCGCCGAGGTGCGCGCCGAGCGGATTTTCGCCGCGTTGCCGGCAAGGTCGCCCACCGTGGGGTTGAGTTGCGCGAGGGCGAGGGTCAGCGAATCAGTCATGGGACTATGACGACGGCGTAGATCACGGCGTCTTGGCCATCTTGGCACTCTCGAGTCTCGGCTCACTCCCCTCCTTCTCGATCGACACCCGATCGATCAACGCCAGCAAGAGGGCGGAAATGACGAACACCAGATGCATGACGATGAGCAGGATGAGCTTATCGTTAGGAATGCTCTCCGCGTTGAGAAACGCCTTCAACAGGTGGATGGCCGAGATAGCGACGATCGAACTCGCCAGTTTGATCTTGATCGAGCCGTGGTCGAGTTTGCCGAACCAGGAGAGCTTCTCCGAGGCTTCGGCGGCTTCGATGCGGCTGACGAAATTCTCGTAGCCGCTGATCATCACCATCACGACCAGGTTGGCGACCATGACGATGTCGACCAGCGTCAAGACGAACAGAACGACCTCGCTCTCGCCGGCGCTCCAGGCGGCAGCGGTCAGGTGCACCAGTTCACCGAAGAACTTCACGACCAGAACGGCCAGAGTGACGATCAGGCCAAGATAGAGGGGCGCCTGGAGCCAGCGAGAAGCAAAGATCGCTTTCTCGATCAATCCTTCGATATTTCTAAGCATCAGGTTTTCCGTAGTAAGAATTCGCGCCCGATCTTGACCGACGGCTTGCCGTCGTAAGCGACGATGTCAGAGGTCGCGTAGGTCTCCGTCCAGCGGTCCGGCAGGTATGAGCCCGTGCCGATGACGTCGACCGGCGCGTTGGCAACAGCGATGGTCTTGCATTTCGCAGGTGTGAAACCGGACGAGGCAATGATCTTCACCGCCGGGAAGCCGGACTTGTCCAGCGTCTCGCGCAGATGCCAAATCGCCGCCGCCGAGACACCGGTGCCGACCAGATAGCGGAGCTCGCCTTCGGTCCGGTAGCCGCGGATCGCGGCTGGTGCGTGGCGCTCCAGCACAGCATAGGAGGCGGCCACGTCGAGCCCTTCGATATATCGCCCGCCATGCGTATCGAGGCGGATACCCAGAAGCCCGGCCGCGGCCCGCTCCGGAAACCGCCGGCAGACGGCGAGCGAGTCGGTGATCTCCCGGCCGAAATAGTCGACCAGGGAAACCAACAGATCGTCGGGAGCCGAAGTTTCATGCATCATCTCGGTCGCCCGCAGCGTCGAGCCTGCATAGCCGATAATGGCATGCGGCATGGTACCAAGGCCCTTGGCCCGGCCGAAGTAATGCGCAGTCGCATCGGTGGCATTGCCGATGAAGCCCACGGCCCCCGCATCACGCTTGGCTGCGGCCGAACCGACCGAGGCGGCATAGGCCATCATCTCAGCCATCTCCTGGCCCGCGCAGTGACGCGCATCCATCGCCAGAAACGAAACCTTCGGCAGGTCGACGCACATCGTGTAGGCATTGTAGGCAGCGACACAGGCCGGGCCGATCTTCTGCAGATAGATCGTCTCCAGGTCGACCAGGTGCTTGAACGAGCCGGTGACGTACATCAGCGGCTCGCCCGCGCCGACCCACACCCCTTCGGGATGCCGTAGCTCGATGGCGAACTCGGTCTTGCGCTCGGCGGCTACGGCGTTTAGCCAGTTCACCGCCAAGCGCGGCGTGAAGATCACCGGCCGCCGCATGAACACGGCGTAGGTCACCGTCATGTCGCCGAAACGCTCGACGACCGCCTTGCTCTTTACGAAATAGCGGTCGGTGAAGCGCTGGATGTCCGACGCCGCGGGACCCGGCGGATTCGGGTCTGGCCCATCCATGTCAGCCCGCCGCGGCCGCGACGCGCCGTTGATCCTGCCTGTTCAATCGCGACGACTTGAGCCCCTCTGCGATGAGGAACGCCAGTTCGAGCGCCTGGCTGGCGTTGAGACGCGGATCGCAATGGGTGTGGTAGCGGTCCGCCAGGCCGTGATCGTCGATCGCCTCGGCGCCGCCCGTGCACTCGGTGACGTTCTGGCCGGTCATCTCGAAATGCACGCCGCCGGCGTAAGCGCCTTCGGACGGCAAGATCTCGAGGAAAGCGCGCACCTCGGAGAGGATGCGGTCGAAGGGGCGCGTCTTGTAGCCGGTCGTCGACTTGATGGTATTGCCGTGCATCGGATCACACGACCACACAACCTTGCGGCCCTCGCGCTGCACGCGCCGGACAAGCGGCGCCAGCTTGGCGCCTACCTTGTCACTCCCCATGCGGGCAATCAGCGTCAGCCGACCGGCTTCGTTCTCCGGATTGAGGATATCGATCAGGCGGATCAATTCATCCGGGTCGGACGACGGGCCGCATTTGAGGCCGAGCGGGTTCTTGATGCCACGGCAGAATTCGACGTGCGCGCCGTCGGGCTGGCGCGTGCGGTCGCCGATCCACACCATATGCGCCGAGCAGTCGTACCAATCGCCCGACGTCGAATCGACGCGGGTCAGGGCTTGCTCGTAGGGCAGCAGCAGCGCCTCGTGCGAGGTGAAGAAATCCGCCTCGCGCACCTGCGGCACATCGGCCGTGATGCCGCACGCCTCCATGAACTTGAGCGCCTCGGCGATGCGGTCGGCCAGGGTGCGGAACTTCTCGCCGGCCGGGCTGCGCTCGACGAAGCCCAACGTCCAGCCGTGCACCCGGTGCAGGTCGGCGTAGCCGCCGTGGCTGAATGCCCGCAGCAGATTCAGCGTCGCCGCCGCCTGACTGTAGGACTGCATCATGCGCTGCGGGTCGGGTGTGCGCGATTCGCTGGTGAACTCGATGCCGTTGATGATGTCGCCGCGGTAGGACGGCAGCGTCGTGGCCCCTTGTGTCTCTTGGGTGTCCGAACGCGGCTTGGCGAACTGCCCGGCCATACGGCCGACCTTCACCACCGGCAGGCCCGCGCCGTACATCAGCACGACGGTCATCTGCAGCAGAACCTTGAATGAATCCCGAATGTTGTTGGCGTTGAACTCGGCGAAGCTCTCGGCACAATCGCCACCCTGGAGGAGCACGGCGTTGCCTTCAGCCACCCGGGCGAGCGACGCCTTGAGCGCCCGGGCTTCGCCTGCAAAAACCAGCGGCGGAAAGCTCCGCAGACGCGCCTCGACGGCCGCGAGCGCTGCTGCGTCGGGGTACTCCGGCATCTGCCGGGCTGGCTTTCCGCGCCACGATTCAGGGGCCCATTTGGCCGCCATCGCATGTCTCCAACTAAACGATTTCCGTAGGTTAACGAGGTTATACGCCGGCCCCTTGGAAATTACTACGGGTCCGAAATGGGGTTTGCGGCCACCTTAGCGGCGCGGTATCTAGCCGTTCATGTTTGAATTATCGAAGATTTTGGGCCCCGCCCTGGATCCTCGAACGGTGTTGTTCGTCATCCTGCTGGCGGGGACAGTGCTTCTGTGGACCTCCGCGCGCCGCCTGGGACGGTGGCTGGTCAGCGTGGCGGTGGCGACCGCCCTGGTGTTCGTATTGCTGCCGATCGGCCCGAACATGCTGTACCGGCTGGAGCACCGCTTCCCACGCCCGCCTCTGCCCGCCACGATAGATGGCATCATCGCGTTGGGCGGCGACTTCAACGTGACGTTGGCCGAAGAGTATGGGCCGAGCAGTGCTGCATCCCCACGTCTGATGGCCCTCGCCGACCTGTCCCGGAAATATCCGCAGGCCCGGCTCGTTTTCAGCGGCGGCTCGGGACGCCTAACCCCGCACACTGCCGAAGCCGAGCTGGCCCCGCGGATCGTTGCCGCGCTCGGCGTCGATCCGAGCCGCGTCCTCTATGAAGGTGCATCCCGAAATACCCGCGAGAATGCCCTCTTGAGCCGGGCCGCCGTAGCCCCCCAGCGCGGCGAAACCTGGATCCTGATCACGGCGGCGTCCCACATGCCTCGCGCGATAGGGGTCTTCCGCACCGTTGAATGGCCGGTCGTCCCCTATCCGGTGGAGTTTCAGGCAATCAGTGGCGCTCGACCGTTCAGCATGGATGGCGGTCTGCGGGATCTGGCCATTGCCACAAGGGAGAGCGTCGGTTTGATCTACTACTGGCTGCGCGGCTGGACGGACGCGCCGTTTCCGGCGCCGTAGAGCGCCAAACTGGGGCGCATGAGAGAAATGCATGTTTGAACTCGGCAAGATCTATCTGTTCCTTGCCCATCCGGTGCGAGTTGCCTATCTCGTCCTGATTATCGGCGTGCTCTTGCTGTTCACACGACGCTGGCGATTGGGACGCGCCCTCTTGGCTGGTCTGATCGTCGTAAATCTCGTCTTGTGCATTCTTCCCGTCGGCAATTGGCTGCTTGCACGACTCGAACAGCGTTTTCCGCGCCTCGATCCTCTGCCCGCCCGGATCGACGGCATCGTATTGCTGGGAGGCGAGATTAACCAGCAGCTGACCCTCGCGCATGGACGCCCTGTGATTGGCCATGGCGCCTCCCGGCTGCTGGCGTTCGCCGATCTCGCGCGTCGCCATCCTGAAGCACGATTGATCTTCAGCGGTGGCTCCGGTCAGTTGCGCGATCAACAG
>VGEI01000122.1 GCA_016869415.1 Alphaproteobacteria bacterium | reverse complement strand
TGCGTCGCAAGGACGAACTGCCGACCAAGCTCTGTGTAGTTTGCATTCGGCCTTTCGTCTGGCGCAAGAAATGGTCGCGCGACTGGGAGAGTGTGAAGTTCTGCTCCGAGCGCTGTCGCGACTCGCCGCCCGAATCGATCGCGAGGCATAGATTGCCGCAGCCATGACGGCACCGAAAATTTTTCTTGGCGACCGTCTTTGGTCTGATCTGGCCGCGGACAAGCGCTTTAGGGAGCGAACGAGCGATTTTTTACGAGGGGTCCTCGGCACAGCCGGCAAAGCCCCGCGACAATACGAGGCCCCTGACGACGAGGCCTGATCGTCATCGGAGAAAATACTGACGATCGAACATTCATTGTCCCGGCGCGGCGGAACTCTTCTTGCAAACCATCGGTGATCCGGACGCCGCCGCCCCACGTATTGAAGGCGGAACCGCGACCCCGGTCCGAGGTCCGCGGTCGGAGACCGGAACCGAAGGAGGCTTCATGTCGCTAGCCACGTTACAGCTTGCCGAGGCGTTCGGCACCGAACGGCACGCCGCCACCGGGCACCGCCCCGAACGGGCGGCCGCCGAAGCTGCCGTACGCACGCTGATCGCCTATGCCGGTGACGATCCCGCGCGCGAGGGTCTGCTGGACACGCCCGCGCGCGTGATCCGCGCGTTCGACGAATTCTTCGCCGGGTACTTCGCCGATCCGGTCGCGATGCTGGAATGCACCTTCGAGGAAACCGACGGCTATGACGAAATGGTGCTGCTGCGCGACATTTCGTTCGCCAGCCATTGCGAACACCACATGGTGCCGTTCATCGGCCGCGCCCACATCGCCTATCTGCCGCACCGCCGGGTGGTCGGCATCAGCAAGCTTGCCCGAGTCTTCGAGGTTTACGCCAGGCGCCTGCAAATCCAGGAGAAGCTGACGGCACAGGTGGCCAACACCATCCAGCATGCGCTGGAGCCGCGCGGCGTTGCCGTGGTGGTGGAGGCCGAGCACCAGTGCATGGCGACGCGCGGCGTGCACAAGCCGGGCGTGACCCTGTCGACCAGCACGCTTTTGGGCGAGTTCCGCGACGACCCGCGCACCCGCCAGGAGTTCTTTTCGATGATCCGAGGCGGCTGACCGCCGAACCGTTCAGGAAAGCCGCCCGCAGCCCGCCCGGGTTCCATCCTCCCTTGCCCTCGGGTGGTGCCGCAGTCGGAAAGCCGCCGGAGAAGAGGTCCGCAAGGGACGCTTCTCCGGCGATGCTCTTTCAGGCGCACCACCCTAAAAGCGTTAAAGGCGGATGAAGGGCTGGAGAAGCCGTGCCGTAAGCCCGGTGAAGCGGAGTGCGCCGGTGGTAACGACAAGGCAGAGGCAGGGCCCGTCGGGATCGGTGATGGGGCGGTGCACGTCTTCGGGTGTGGCCTCTTCCACGTCGCCGCGCGCGAAGCGGCCGCTTTCGTCCGAGTAGCCGCCGGACAGCACCAGCGTGAGTTCCGACGCCGTATGGCCGTGGCGCGGCAGCTTGAGGCCGGGCGCCAGTTCGAGCAGGCGGGCCGTCGCGCCGCCGCCCACCCTAAGGGGCACGCGGCGCACGCCGGGCCCGACGCGCTGCCACCGGAGACGGTCGAGCGGCCCCACGAGATAGGAGCGGAGCGGCTGTGGGATGGCCGGCGCCGCCGCAGACAGTGCGGCTGGCGCGAAGGCAGGCGCCGGCGATGCCGGCGGCACGGACGATCCGGGCTCCGCCCGACCAAGCCGTGCCTCGAGCGCAGCGAATGCGCCGGCGTTCAAATCCGCCGGTTCACACCCCGCCATGATCGCGCCGCCCACTGCCTCGAACGCCGCGACCGCCGTGCGGCACGCCGGGCACAGCGCCAGGTGGGTCGCCACCAGAAGGCCGGTCGCCTCGTCGGTCCCGCCGGCGGCATAGGAGGCGAGTAGATCGTCGCCGAGATGGTGCTGGATCGTCATGAATTGCCATCGAGCGCGCTGCGGATGCGGCGGAACGCCAGCCGGAGCCGCGACTTCACCGTTCCAAGCGGAATATCCAATTCCTCGGCGATGGCGCCGTGCGCCTTGCCGGCGAAAAACGACAGCTCGACGACGC
Organism: Alphaproteobacteria bacterium; assembly: GCA_016869415.1. Classification (GTDB taxonomy): domain Bacteria; phylum Pseudomonadota; class Alphaproteobacteria; order CACIAM-22H2; family CACIAM-22H2; genus VGEI01. Next base: position 7,217 of record VGEI01000122.1, on the reverse strand, counting down.
TCACCTGCTCGGCCGGCAGGGTGGCGAGCGCTGCTCGCACCCGCGCCGCCTGCTGCTTGCCGGAAAGCTCGGCGTCAGGCAGCGGGGCCGCATCGCCCACCAAGGCCGGATCGTCGGGGTCGATCTCGGGCCGGCGCTCGCGGCGCAGCAGATCGATCCGCAAGTTCCGCGCGACGGTGAAGATCCAGGTTGCCGCCGCCGCCTTGGCCGGATCGTAGAGCCGCGCCTTGCGCCACACCCCAACGAAGGTTTCCTGAACCAGGTCTTCGGCCTGCGCCGCCGAACAGCCGAGGCGCATCATGTAGCCCTTGATGCGCGGCGCGAACGCCCTGAACAGCGAGGCGAAGGCGGCCCTGTCCTCGCGCTCGGCGATAGCGCGGAGCCAGTCTTCGGGGCCCGGCACCGCCGTTGCGGCGGGAGCGCCGCCGGTGGCCCCGCTCATGACGGCACCTCCGGACTTGCACCGCGCGAACGGCACCACCCGTGCGAAGCGGGGCAGCAGTACCGACGAAACGGGTGGTTCAACGGCATAGGCTAACATATAGGTATTTACGGGAGGGTTTCCCATCTGGATCATCTGCCCCCGGCGGTTTTTTGGACGCGTAGGGCGAAACAGGCGTGATCCAGCCGCCGGTCCACCCCGTAGAACGAACCAAGGCCGTTCACGCCGGGAGAGGACGTTCGCCACGATGGAGCCTGCCACGCAACCGCAAACGCAACGCGGCCTAAAGATTGCCGTGATCGGCAGCGGCGTCGCCGGGCTCAGCGCGGCGTGGCTGCTCGGCCAGCGCCACGACGTGACCGTGTTCGAGCGCGAGCCCCGGCGGGGCGGGCACAGCAACACGGTGACGGTGCCGGGACCGGAAGGACCCGTGGCGGTCGACACCGGCTTCATCGTCTATAACGAACCGGCATACCCCAATCTGACGGCGCTTTTTCAGCACCTCAACGTCGCCACCCAGCCGAGCGACATGTCGTTCGCCGTGTCGGCCGACGGCGGCGCGTTCGAATATTCGGGCAGCGATATCGCCGGCCTGCTCGCCCAACGCCGCAACCTGGTGCGGCCTCGCTTCTGGCGCATGATGCGGGACGTTCTTCGCTTCTACCGCGAAGCGCCCGGGCTTCTGGCGGAGGGCGCCGACCAAACGCAGAGCATCGGCGACTATCTGGAGCGCGGCGGCTATTCAGACGCCTTCGTGCGCGACCATCTGCTGCCCATGGGCGCCGCCATCTGGTCGGCCAGCGCGCGCGACATGCGCGCCCACCCGGCGGCCGAGCTGATCCGCTTCTTCGACAACCACGGCCTTCTGCAGATTAACGGCCGCCCCGCATGGCGGACGGTGACGAACGGCAGCCGCTCTTACGTCGAACGCCTGTGCGAAACTTCGGGCGCGCACTTCCGGACAGGCGTGCCGGTGCGCGCGGTGCGCCGCACCGAGAACGGTGCCATCGTCACCGTGCCGGGCGAAAGCCTTGCGTTCGACCGCGTCGTGATCGCCGCCCATGCCGACGAGGCGCTGGCGCTTCTGGCCGACGCCACAGCCGACGAACGGCGAGTGCTGGACGCCTTCCGCTACCAGGCGAACGATGCGGTGCTGCACGGCGATCCCGCCCTGATGCCGAAGCGCCGGCGCGCATGGTCGAGCTGGAACGCGCTCTCCCAGCCTCAGCAGAGCGAGGCCGCGCGCGTCAGCGTGACGTACTGGATGAACCGCCTGCAACGGCTGCCGGCGGCGCGGCCGCTGTTCGTGAGCCTCAACCCGCTGCGCCCGCCGGCGGAAAGCACCGTGCTCGGCTGCTTCCGCTACCATCACCCGCTGTTCGACGCCGGAGCCGTCGCCGAGCAGCGCCGGCTGTGGCAAGTGCAGGGCCGCCGCCACACCTGGTTCTGCGGCAGCTACTGGGGCGCCGGCTTCCACGAAGACGCATTGCAATCCGGCCTGGCGGCCGGCGAAGCCGCTGGCGGCGCGCGCCGGCCGTGGCGGGTCGCGAACGAATCGGGCCGCATCCACAAGGGCCCCGAAACCCTGGCGGCCGCGCAATGACGGCACCAAGTTCGCTGCAATCGGCCTTCTATCCGGGCACCGTGGTGCACAGCCGCCTGCGGCCGACGCGCCATCGTCTGCGTTATGGCGTGGTCTCGGCGCTAATCGACCTGGACGAACTTGCAACGCTCGACCGCGAGGTGCGCTTCTTCGGCCACAATCGCTTCGCGCCGGTCAGCTTCCACGATGCCGACCACGGCTCGGGCGACGGCACGCTGCTCCGCGCTTGGGTTGCCGGCGAGCTCAGGCGCGCCGGCATCCTGGGCGAGCTCGGCGCCGTTCGCGTGCTGTGCTATCCCCGCCTCTGGGGCTACGTGTTCAATCCGCTTTCGGTCTTCTTCTGCCACAATCCCGACGGCACGCTGGCGGCGCTGATCTACGAGGTGAGCAACACCTTCGGCGAACGCCACGCCTACGTGCTCGCGGTCGGCGATGCCGGCACCGGCGGCGACGGTGACATCCGCCAGGCCTGCGCCAAAACGCTTTACGTCTCGCCATTCATGGCCGTTGAAGGGCATTACCGCTTTCGCGTGCGCCCGCCCGGCGAAACGGTTGCCGTCGCCATTCACTACGGCGACGGCAACGGCGCTCTGCTGACGGCGGCGTTCGCCGGCAACCGCCAGCCCTTTGCAAACGCACCGGTGCTGCGCTTGGCGCTGCGCCAGCCGCTGATGACGCTCAAGGTGATCGCTGGCATCCACTGGGAAGCGCTCCGCTTGTGGTTCAAGGGCGTGCCGCTGCAACCGCGATCTCGGCGCGACGAAGAAACTGCTGCGCACCGCCAGCCTTCTTCCGCTTCACCGACAAAGGTTTGAGCCCGTGACCGACGCCACCGCCACTGCATTAGAAACCGCCGCCGCCGGCACGCCCTGGTGGGCCGCCCCTCTAATCGCGGCGGCGCGCTCGCTCGAGTGCGGCATGCTAACCCTTCACTTCGCAAGCGGTGCGCAGTTGCGCGTCGCCGCACCCCGGCCGGGCCCGGCGGCCGACATGCGCATTCACCGCGCGCGCGCCGTGTGGCGCATCCTGCTCGAAGGTGACATTGGGCTTGGCGAAAGCTATCGCGACGGCGACTGGGACAGCGGCGACGTGGCCGCCCTGATCGAGCTTGCGGCACGGAACCGCGATGCCGCCGCCCGGGTGGCCGACGCGCGCGGCCCGTGGCGGCTGTGGCACCGCCTGAGCCACCTGGCGCACGCCAACACGCGCACCGGCAGCCGGCGCAACATCCAGGCCCACTACGATCTCGGCAACGATTTCTACGCGCTCTGGCTCGACGAAACCCTGACCTATTCCGCCGCCCGCTTCGATCGGCCGGGCCTCAGCCTGGCCGAGGCTCAGCATGAGAAATACCGCCGTCTGATCACCGATCTCGATCTTGCCCCCGGTCAGTCGGTACTGGAGATCGGCTGCGGCTGGGGCGGCTTTGCCGAAGCCGCGGCACGCCATGGCGCCCATGTGACGGGCCTGACGCTTTCGCCGGCGCAACTGGCTTATGCGCAGGCGCGCATCGAAGCGGCCAGCCTTGCCCCCAACGCGGACTTGCGCCTCGAAGACTACCGCGACGTGCAAGGCACGTTCGACCGCATCGTCTCGATCGAGATGTTCGAAGCGGTCGGCGAAGAAAACTGGCCGCAGTACTTCGCCGCCGTACGCGACCGTCTGAAGGCGGGTGGTCGCGCCATCGTGCAGACAATTACCATCGCCGAGGATCGCTTCGCGCACTACCGGCGGAGCACGGACTTCATCCAGAAGCACATTTTTCCGGGCGGCCTGCTGCCTTCGGAACCGGCGTTCGCCGAGGCCTCGAAGCAGGCCGGCCTTCGGCTTGAGCGGACGGACCGCTTTAGAGCCGGCTACGCGGCGACGCTGGCGCACTGGGCGCAGGCTTTCCGCGCCCGCGGCCGCGAGTTGGAGGTGCTCGGCTTCGATGCGCGCTTCCGCCGGCTGTGGGAGTTCTATCTCGGTTATTGCGAGGGCGGCTTCCGCGCCGGCACCCTCGACGTTCAGCAGTTCCACCTGTCTCGCCCGTGAGCGCGCCCACGCGCTGGCGCGTGACACTCTACGCGCTGCCCGGCATCGCGCTCGCCATACCAACGCTGCCGGTCTACGTCTACCTACCGGCGTTCTACGCCGAGACAGTCGGCCTCGGCCTTGCCGCCACCGGCGCCATCTTGTTCGCGGCGCGCAGCCTTGACGTCATCACCGACCCGCTGGTCGGCGTCATCAGCGACCGCTGGCCCACCCGCTTCGGACGGCGCAAGCCGTGGATGGCGGCCGGGGCGGCGCTGGCCGCCGTAGCGCTCGTCCGGCTGCTCGACCCGCCGGGCGGCGCCGGCGGCCTTTACCTGCTGGCGTGGAGCGCTCTGCTCTATCTCGGTTGGACGCTGATCTCCATCCCTTACGCGGCGTGGGGCGCCGAGATGACCGAAGGCTACCACGCACGGGCGCGCATCACGGCGGCGCGCGAAGCGGCCATGCTGGCCGGCATCGTCATCGCCGGCGCCACGCCGGCGCTAGCGGCCCGCGCCGGCGTCGGCGAGGCGGACGCCCTTGCGCTGATCGGCTGGCTGGCCATCGCCGCCGGAGCGCCGACGCTGGTCGCCCTGCTGGCGTTCGTGCGCGAACCGAAGGCCAGCCCATCCTCGCCCGCAGCGACCGCCACGATGACCGCTCTTGCCGCAAACGCGAGCCCGCGCGCCTGGCGGTGGCGCGCGCTTCTCGCCAACGGGCCGTTCCTGCGGCTTGGCGGCGCCTGGCTTCTGAACGGCCTGGCCAACGGCATTCCAGCGGCGCTCCTGCCGCTCTATCTGAAGCACGGCCTGAAAGCCGACACCGACGCGACGGGTGTGCTGATCCTCGCCTACTTTTTAGCCGGGGTTGCCGCCGTGCCGCTATGGCTTGCCTTAAGCCGCCGCATCGGAAAGCACCGGGCGTGGTGCACCGCCATGCTCGCCGCGTGTGCAGCCTTCGTCTGGGTGCCGTTCATTCCCGAAGGCGGAATCGCTGCGTTCTTCGCGGTCTGCCTTGTGACCGGTGCGGTGCTGGGCGCCGACCTTGCCCTGCCGCCGGCATTGCAGGCCGACGTGATCGATCTCGACACGCTGCTCACCGGCGAACGGCGCGCCGGGCTGTTCTTCGCACTGTGGGGCATGGCGACGAAACTGTCGCTTGCCGCCGCCGTCGGTCTGGCGCTTCCCGCTCTCGCCTTCGCCGGTTTTGATCCGAACGCGCCGACGGCACCGGGTCTTTGGGCGCTGGCGGTGATCTATGCGTGGGTGCCGCTCGTAACCAAGCTATGTGCAACCTTCATCGTCTGGCGCCATCCGATCACCGCCCGCCGCCACCTTGCGATTCGCCGCAGGCTGGCCGCCAAGGGCCTGGCCGAACCGCCCGAACGCGGCTCCTGACGCGCTCCGGCGCCGCGCTGGCGGCGCTCGCCCTTCTTACAGGATGCAGCGGCATGAAGATCGACGACTTCGCAGATCGCACCCCCAGCCTCGCGGTCGAGGACTATTTCGCCGGCCGAACCCTGGGCTACGGCTTGTTCGAGGACCGCTTCGGCACCGTGCGCCGGCAGTTCACTGTCGAGATCGACGGTGAGGTGACGGGCGACACGCTGGTTCTGGACGAGCGTTTCCACTATGCCGACGGCGAGCGCGACCGTCGGGTGTGGACCATCGTCCGCACCGCGCCGGGTTTTTACGAAGGCCGCGCCGGCGACGTGATCGGCATGGCGCACGGCCACGCCCGCGGCAACGCCCTTAACTGGACCTACGACATGAACCTCAAGGTCGGCAACGGCACCTGGCGCGTCGCGTTCGACGACTGGATGTTCCTGCAACCGGACGGCGTGCTAATGAACCGCGCGCGTATTTCCAAGTGGGGCTTCGATATCGGAACCGTGACGCTGGTGTTCCTGAAATCCGACGCGGCGCTCAAGGGCGCCATGAGCGCGCCGCCACCCGGCGCTTCGCCCAGCCGAGCAGCCGGCCGATGAGTGGCACGCCTTCGAACACCTCGACCGAATCCCAGTAATCGCGGTGCTCGCAGACGAGACCTGCGGCATCGAGCCGGACGACGCTCATGCCCCGGAATGCGCGCCGACCGCCCGGCAGCGCGCCGGCGAAGGTCCACGCCAGAAGCGCACCGTCGGCCGTTTCGGCCACCTGTTCGACACGGAATTCGAGGTCTTTCACGTCGCGAAGCGCCTGCGCCAGCACGTGGGCGTAGGCGTCGCTCCCGACCACGTCATGGAATGGGTCGCAAAAGCGCACGCCTTCGGCGCAATGGCGCGAGATCTCGCCAAGCGATGCGGCATCGAGCGCCTGGAGCCAGTCAAGGTAACGGTCGAGCGCGGCGCGGTTCATGGCCGCATCCGCCCGGCGATACGGAAGAACAGCCCATCCGGCAAAATGCGGAGAAGCTTCATCAGAAAAGCGAAGCGCCGCGGGAACGCGATCTCGAAAGAACCCTTGCGAAGGCCCCGGACGATGGCCTTTGCGGCATCGTCGGCGGAAACGAGGAACGGCATCGGAAAGTCGTTGCGGTCGGTGAGCGGCGTTTTGACGAAGCCCGGATTGATCAACGAAAGGCAGATTCCGTACGCGTCACACTCGGGCTTCAGGGATTCGCAGAGCGCGATAAGCGCCGCCTTGCTGGCGCCGTAGGCCGCGGCGGTCGGCAGACCGCGGTAGCCGGCAAGCGAGGCAACGACGGCGACGTGGCCGGCCCGCCGTTCCCTGAAACGCGGCAGCAGCGCCGCCAGGCCATGCACCGTGCCCATCAGGTTGACCTCCACTAGTTGGCGGAAGGGCGCGGACGAGATATTCCCGAGCGTGACCGGACGGTGCGTGCCGGCGTTGAGCACCGCAAGATCGAGCGGCCCCAGCGCGCTTTCGATCGTGGCGACAGCTTCAAGAACGTCGGCTTCGCGGGTGATATCGAGCGGCACCGGAAGGATGCGCCCGGCAAGCCCGGTGGCTTCGGCCGCGACCGTATTGAGATCTTCCGCCGTGCGCGCGCTGATGGCGACCTTCCAGCCTAAAGCCGCCAGGCGAAGCGCTAGAGCACGGCCGATGCCCTGGCCGCCACCGGTGACCCAGGCCGCGCCGGGGCGGGCGGGAAGGCCGGCCGTCATCGGACGGCCGCCGGCGCGCCGCTCGGCGCGGG
>VGEI01000121.1 GCA_016869415.1 Alphaproteobacteria bacterium | reverse complement strand
CACTGCCGTGGTGGCGGCCGCGACCATAGCCGATTTCAGCGGCGGCAGCCGCTCGACCGCCGCGAAAAGGAACAGCAGCAGCAGGAATATCGAGGAGCCGAACCCGGCAACCTCAAGCCCGAGAATGCCGCCCGCCAAGGCAGCAAGAACGACCAGCGGCTTGCCGATCGGCAATTCCGCGGCCATCGCTTTCTGCCGCACGAGATTGACGACAATCGTCGCCGACAGCCCGACGAGGATCACGCCGTACCAGAAGGGCACGAAGCCCGACTGCGGCGCGAAACCCTGCCAGAACGGCATGCCGAAGGCAGTGACGATCCAGAGAAGGCCAAGAGCCGCAAAAAGCAGGGCGAGGATGACCTCGCCCTGCCCTAGACGACCGTGCATCGACAGAACGCCTTACTTGCCGAGCAGCTCCCGATAGAGCTTCTCCTGGTTGGCCAGGAAGGTCTCGAAAGCAGCACCTGCGATCGGTGCCTCGGCGGCGGCATTGTCCTTGAGGTAGGTCTTGTAGGTGTTCGTCGCCGCCACTTTCTGCATGACGTCTTCCCAGTACTTGGCCGCGTCTGCCGGCGCGCCCTTGGGAATGCCGATGCCGCGCCACATCTGGAAGTTCGGGGCGTTGACCCCCTGCTCCTTCACCGTCGGCACATCCGCGAGCAAGGCGAAGCGGTTGTCGCGGAACACGCCGATGGCCCGCACCGTCTTGCTGTTGAGATGCCCCATGAACTCCAGCGGATTGCCGAGGGTGCCATGGACGTGGCCGCCCAGCAGCGCGGTCAGAGCCTCGCCGCCGCTGTTGAAGTTGATGGTGTTGAGCTCGGTACCCGTGGACTTGCCGAGCACCGTCACGGCCATGACGTCGGTCGTGCCGCCGGTAGCGAAGGCATAGGTCTTGGCCGGCTTCGACTTGGCGTCGCGTGCGAAGTCCTGCAGGTTTTTCCATGGTGAGTCCGCCTTCACGAAGAAGACGAAATCGTCGAGCATGAGATTCATCACCGGCTGGATCTCGCTGAGCGTGCGGACCTGCGGGTTGAGGATCGGCGTGATCTGCACGCTGCCATTGACCAGGACGAGCGTGTGCGGGTCGGCGCGGCGGCTGCCGGTGACATAGCCCACACCGACAGCACCGCCGCCGCCCGGCTTGTTGACGATGGCGACCGGCACCGGGACCAGCTTCTCCTCGGTGATGATCTTGTGGACGACGCGGGCCAGCAGGTCCGCACCGCCGCCGACCCCGAAGGGCACGACAAACTCGACGTCGCGTGTCGGCCGCCACTGCGCCGAGGCAGTCGAGACGACAAGCGATGTAACCGCGAAAGCCAGGACGGCAATAACCCGTCCCCACGTGCTGTAAGACATGGCGAACTCCTCCCCGAACCAATGAACCGTTTCAGTTTTTTCGACTGTAGCAGGGGCCACAGGGGTAGGCAACGCAGCCTCTCGCTGCACTGCACAAGCGCTTAGCGCGGTGGCGGCGCCTCCCGGCGTTCCTGCTCGCGCAGTTTGAAGCGCTGCACTTTGCCGGTCTCGGTGCGCGGCAGGGTGTCGACGAACTCCACCACGCGCGGATACTTGTAGGGCGCGATCTGGCCCTTTACGTAGTCCTGCAGTTCCTTGACCGTGGCGCTGCCGGCGTCCTCGGGCTTGCGCAGCACGACGAAGGCCTTCACCAGCATGCCGCGCTCGGCGTCGGGTGCGCCGACCACGGCGCATTCCTTGACCTTGTGGTGCTCGAGCAGCGTGCCTTCGACCTCGGGACCGGAGATGTTGTAGCCGGCGGAGATGATCATGTCGTCGGAGCGCGCCTGGTACCAGAAATAGCCGTCGGCATCCATCTTGTAGGTGTCGCCGGTGATGTTCCAGCCATCCTGCACGTATTTGCGCTGGCGCTCGGGGTCAGCGAGGTAACGGCAGCCGGTAGCGCCGCGCACTGCCAGCCGGCCGGGCTCGCCGGGCGGCAGGGGCTTGCCCTGCTCGTCGACCACGCTAGCCTCGTAGCCCGGAATGGCGCGGCCGGTGGCGCCAGGGCGGATGCCCTCGCCGGCAGCCGAGATGAAGATGTGCAGCATCTCGGTCGAGCCGAGCCCGTCGATCAGCTTGATACCGGTCTTGCGCTGCCAGGCGTCGAAGATGGCTAGCGGCAGATGCTCACCCGCCGATACGCCCTTGCGCAGGCTGGCCAGGTGCTTCGCCTCGGCGTTGTCGGCCATCATGCGATAGGCGGTAGGGGCGGTGAAGATGACGGTCGCCCGGTGATCGGAGATGATCTGCGGCAGCACGTCCGGCGTAGGCTTCTCGGCCAGAGCTGTCGAGGCGCCGAAACGGAAAGGGAAGAGGGCGAGGCCGCCGAGCCCGAAGGTGAAGGCGAGCGGCGGCGAGCCGCAGAAGATGTCGTCGGCCGACGGCTGGAGCATCGAGCGCGGGAAGCAGTCGCAGATCGCCATCACGTCGCGGTGGAAATGCACCGTGCCCTTGGCCGGGCCGGTGGTGCCGGAGGTGAAGGCGATCAGCGCCACGTCGTCGAGGGCAGTGTCGCAGTTCCTGAACTCTCCGCTCTGCCGCGCCATGCGCGCTTCGAGGCTGTCGGAGGCGTCACTGTTGAAATAGACGGTCTGCTCCAGCGATAGCGCCTGCGCGCCTGCCGCCTTGAGCTCGTCGGCCAGGCGCACGTCGCACAGGGCGAAGCGCACTTGCGCCTTGTTGAGGATGTGGCCGAGCTCGCGTGCGCGGTAGAGCGGCATGGTGCCGACGGCTACGCCGCCTGCCTTGAACACCGCCAGCCAGCAGGCGACCATCGTCGGGTTGTTGGCCGAGCGCAGCAGCACGCGATTGCCGGGTACCAGCCCGAGATCGTTCACCAGGACCGCGGCGATGCGGTTGGCGACCTCGAGCAGTTTGCGGTAGCTCCAGACGTCCTTGCCGAACCAGATGCAGGGCCGGTCGCCGTTGCCGGCGGCGACCAGCCGGTCGAGCAGCTCGACGCCGCAGTTGAGACGCGCGGCGTACTGCAGCTCCGGGCGGGTGAGAGTGATGAGCGGCCAGTCGGCGGCGGCCGGCAGGTTGTCGCGGGCGAAGCTGTCGCGGTGGGCCGTCGCCTCAGGCATGGCTGGGTTCGCGCGGCGCGGAGGGTTGCGAGAAATCCGGGATCGGCAGGTCGAGCCGGATGGAATTCGAGGGCGGGCTGTGCCGCCCGAGCTTGTCGAAGGCCATCACGTGATAAGTATAGGACAGGCCGCCGAGCACCAGGCGGTCGCTGAATTTGGGCGCCTTCACCGCCTCGACGATGCCGGCAGCGCCGCCATCCTCGGCGCGGAACACATCGTAGCCGACGATCTCCGAGCCCTCGGCCCGTTTCCAGGTAAGCTGCACCGTGCCGTCCTTGACCGCCGCCGAGAGAACCAGCCCTTCGGCCGGCCAGCGCGGCCGGTCGGCCGACTTGTCGTCCCGCGGCGCCTGCGTGGCGCCCTTGGGCCAGAGGAAGCAGGTCACCAGCTTGAAGTTCTCGTCGAGCTGCTTGCAGACATTGCAGTAGATGCAGCGCACGATGGCGTCCGGCCGTCTCTCCTCGACCTTCTTCACCCAGTCGGGATCGGAGAGGAGCTGACGCGCCATACCGATCATGTCGGCCTTGCCCTCGCTCAGCAGGCGTTCGGCGTCGGCCGGATCGCTGATCTTGCCAACCGAGATCACCGGCACGGTGAAGCCCTTGCCGTTGATGTATTCCTTGATGCCAGCGGCGAGATGGACGTGCGGCAGCGGCGGGTAGGAATCGCCGGGCATGCAGCGGTCGCCGGAATAGCCGGTATAGGGATAGAGCGGCTGGCCGGGCCTTAGCACGGCGTCCTCGAACTTGCCGCCGACCGACAAGGAGATGTAGTCGACGCCCATCTGGGCCAGGCGCAGAGCGATGCGCTGCGAATCCGGCAGGGCGTAGCCGTCCTTGATCGCTTCCTCGGCCAGGAAACGCGTGCCCACCGGGAAGTCCTTGCCTACGACCTGGCGCACCCGGGTCATCACCTTGCCGAACATGCGCAAGCGGCCCTCGAGTGTGCGGCCGTCATACTCGTCGCGCCGCTTGTTGTGGCGCGAGAGGAACGACGACAGCGTGTAAGCGTGCGCCGAGTGAAGCTCAACCCCGTCGTAGCCGGCTTCGCGGGCGCGTCCGGCCGCTGCGCCGAACTGCTCGATGATCAGATCGATGTCGGCGGTCGAGAGCTGATCGATAGTCTGGCGCCAGCCGGAGCGCGCCAACTTCATGAAATGGATGATCTGCGGCACGATCTTCGACGGGCCGGCATCGTGCACCTGCTTCACCAGCTCGGCGTGACCGGGGACGAAGCTCGCATCCGAGATGCGCAGCAGCGGCCCGGATTTGGAGCCGTGGATGGCCATGGCCTCGACCACGATCAGGCCGACATGACCCTCGGCGTAGCGCACGTAGCGGTCGATGATGCCCTGGTTGACGTAGCCGTCCTCGCCTGACAGGCGCGTGACCATCGCCGGCACCGCCACCCGGTTGGGTGCGGTCCTGGTGCCGATACGGATAGGTTCAAGTATTTTCATGACCCGCTCGCAGCTCGCCGCCCGCCAACCCAAACTGCTCGCGGGCACGCGCCTCTCCAGGCGCGCGGGTGACTGACGGCGAAGTCTCGGCCTCTGAAAAATTCCCCTCGCCCCCCGTCTTCGGGGGGAGAAGGTAGGGTGAGGGGGGAGTTTTTCATCTCATTTGCTCCGCCGCTTCACGCAGGCATTTGGGGCAGAGACAGCTCTCGGCGTCGGAGACGGGCATCGGCAGCCGGTAACTCTCCTCCTTGCACCAACAATCGCCTAGCGGGTCGCAGCCGAACGCGACGCCGCACTGGCTGCAGCGGACGGTCATGGCGGTAGGCAGGGCGCTCATCGGTTACTCCGCCGCCTTGCGGGCGCCGTCGTCGTGCGCCGCCAGAACCTGGCCGGCGATGACCAGTTTCTGGATCTCGGTCGTGCCCTCGTAGATACGCAAGGCACGGATCTCGCGGTAGAGCCGCTCGACCGGCGCGCCGGAGACGACACCCTGTCCGCCGTGAATCTGCACCGCGGCATCGATCACCCGCTGGGCCATCTCGGTCGCGTACATCTTGGCCATCGAGGCCTCGCGCGTCACCCGCTCGGCGACCGCATCCTTGGTCCAGGCGGCGCGATAGACCAGCAGCGCCGCGGCGTCGATCTCGGTCGCCATGTCGGCGAGCTTGGCCTGGGTGAGCTGGAACTCCGCCAGCTTCTGGCCGAAGGCTTCTCGCCGCTTCGCATAGGCGACAGCCTCATCGAGAGCCCGACGCGCCAGGCCCAGTGCTGCGGCACCGACCGTGGACCGGAAGATGTCGAGCGTCGCCATGGCGATCTTGAAGCCCTCGCCCGGCTTGCCGAGGAGATTGCCCTTGGGCACGCGGCAATTGCGGAAACGCAGGGTGGCCAGCGGATGCGGCGCGATGGTCTCGATGCGCTCGCGTGTGTCGAGGCCGGGCGTATCGGCGTCGACCACGAAGGCGGAAAGCCCCTTGGCGCCTGGCGCCTCGCCGGTGCGGGCAAAGAGCACGTAATGGCCAGCGATGCCGCCGTTGGAGATCCAGGTCTTGGCGCCGGTGACGACGTAGTGATCTCCGTCGGCTTGTGCCGCGGTTCGAATGGCGGACACGTCGGAACCACCCTCGGGCTCCGACAGGGCGAAGGCTGCGATGCGCTGCCCGCTGCACACCTCGGGCAGGTATCTCTGCTTCAGCGCGTCGGAGCCGAACAGCGCTATGGAGGCGCTGCCCAGCCCCTGCATGGCGAAGGCGAAATCGGCGAGCCCCGAATGACGCGCCAGCGTCTCGCGGATCAGGCAGAGCGAACGCACGTCCAGCCTGTCGAAATGCCCGCCATGGGATTTCGGCACGCTGTAGCGCAGCCAGCCATCCCTGCCGAGCGCGGCGACCAGTGCGCGGCAGGCAGCATCGATGTCGTGGTCGTGATGTTCCCCCACGTGCGTCGCCGCCCAGTCGTCGAGCCGCGGCGCCAGCGCACGATGTGCGTCATCGAAGAAGGGCCAGGAAAGGAAGCTGCGGTCAGCCATCAATTTCCCTCGAAGACCGGCTTCTGCTTGGCAACGAAGGCATGATAGGCGCGCTCGAAGTCGGCGGTGTCCATGCACAAGGCCTGGGCCTGGGCCTCGGCCTCGATGGCTTCGTCGACACCCATGTTCCATTCGTGATGGAGGGTCTTCTTGGTCATGGCGTGGGCGAAGGTCGGCCCGTGTGCCAGCTCGCGGGCGAAAGCCGTGGCCTCGTCGAGAACCGTCTCGGGCGGGCAGAGCCGGTTGAAGAAACCCCAGCGCTCGGCCTCCTCACCCGGCATCGACCGGCCGGTGTAAAGCAGCTCGGCGGCGCGGCCCTGGCCGATGATGCGCGGCAGGAGGGCGCAAGCCCCCATGTCGCAGCCGGCAAGCCCGACCCGGGTAAACAGGAAGGCGACCTTGGCGCGTGCCGTGCCGTAGCGGATGTCCGAGGCCATGGCGATACACGCACCTGCCCCGGCGCAGATGCCGTCGATGGCGGCCACGACCGGCTGCGGGCACGCGCGCATCGCCTTGATGAGGTCGCCGGTCATGCGGGTGAAGCGCAACAGGCCCGGCATGTCCATCTTCACCAGCGGGCCGATGATCTCGTGCACGTCGCCGCCCGAGCAGAAATTGCCGCCGGCCCCCGTAATGACGACCGCGCGGATGTCGGCGACATAGACGAGGTCGCGGAACAGGTCGCGCAACTCGGCATAGCTCTCGAAGGTCAGCGGGTTCTTGCGCTCCGGCCGGTTGAGCGTAATCGTCGCGACGCGGTCCTTCACCGACCAGCCGAAATGCTGCGGGCCGAAACGGTCGGCGCCGTAGGCGATGGGCGCGCTCACGGCTTTTCCTCCGTGCTCGCCACCGAGCGCTTGAGCTTGGCAAGGAGTTCGAGGAGCTGCGCCATCTCGGTGCGTGACAACCCGGCGAACATGTCGTCGATCCAGCCCTCATGGCGCGGCGTCATGCCGTCGAAGGCGCGCTTGCCCGCCGGCGTGAGCCTGACCCGGCTCTGGCGGCGGTCACTGGCTGCCGGCGTGCGGCTGATCAGCCCCTCCTCGGCCAGCCGGTCGACCAGCCCGGTGACGTTACCGTTGGAGACCATCAGGCGGTCGGAAAGCTCGCCCATCGACAGGCCGTCAGGGGCGCGGTCGAGCTGGGCAAGCACGTCGAAGCGCGGCAGGGTGACGCCGAAATCTTTGCGCAGGCCGGCACGTACCCGTGCCTCGATCAGACTGGCGCAGGTCAGCAGGCGCAGCCAGACGCGCAGCTCCAGCTTGTCGCCGTGTGCGAGCGCGCTCTCGCGATCGGCGCTCCCCGGGTCCGTCTGGCGGATCTCGTCCATCACAGCTCCCCGCCGGCGATGGCGATGGCCTGGCCGGTGATCGAGCCGGAATCCGGCAGGCACAGCCAGCCGACCGCCGAGGCCACTTCTTCGGGTGTCACCAGCCGCCCCATGGGGTTGCTCGCAGCCAGCGCGGCCTTGGCGTCGTCGTGGCTCTTCTTCGTCTTGGCAGCGATGGTGGCGATGGCGCCCTCCAGCATCGGCGTGTCGGTGTAGCCGGGACAGACGGCGTTCACGGTGACGCCGCTGGTGGCAAGCTCCAGCGCCAGCGCCCGGGTCAGTCCGACGACGCCGTGCTTGGCTGCCGTATAGGCGCTGACATAGGCATAGCCCTTGAGACCGGCCGTCGAGGCGACGTTGACGATGCGGCCCCAGCCGGACTTCACCATGGCGGGCGCCAGCCCGTGCGTCAGCCGGTAGACGCTGGTCAGGTTGAGATCGAGCATGCGCCGCCACAAGGCTTCGTCGGTGCGGCTGAAAGGCGCCGTCTCGGCACCACCGGCGTTGTTGACCAGGATGTGGACGGGGGGCGTCTCGTCGATCAATGCTTCCAGCGAGGCGGCGTCGGCGACGTCGGCCCGGCATTCGCGCACCTTGTTGCCGTCGTGGCGCAGGGCGTTGGCCGCCGAATGCAGGGTGGCGGCTTGGCGCGCTACCAGCGTCAGATCGGCGCCCAGCCGCGCCAGCTCGCGGGCGATCGCGGCACCGATACCGTGCGAGGCGCCCGTGACCAGGGCATGCCGCCCCGCCAGCGGTCTTGACGCCGGGGTGTCGCTGGATCGGGATGCGCTTGCGGGAGCCTGGGCCATGGCCACACCTAAATTACTTTAAGCTTAAAATAATTTGGACGGCTGGGCAACAGCCCGGGCTTAAGGCCTGAAAATTTAATCCTTTTGTCGAAGGGGCCGGAACGCCGCAGAATGTCGGGAGTATGAGTGGCACGGCGAAGGAGCAGGACTGGGAAGCGACGCGCCCGCGCTGGCATGCCAATATCGCGCGCCTCTACGAATACTGGCGATCGATCCATCCTCCCGGCGGCGGTCTGCCCGGGCGCCAGCATCTCGACCCGATGCACATCCCGGAACTGCTGCCCAGCATCTGGCTGCTCGACGTGCAGCGTGAGCCGTTCCGTCTTCGCTACCGCCTGGTCGGCACGCGCATCGAGGAGGTACGCGGCCAGACGCTTACCGGGGCCTGGCTCGACGACACCAGCCCGGAGATCGTGAACTTCGAGGCCTACTATCGCCGCTACCGCACTGTGGTGGAGAGCCGCCAGCCTGCCTGGCGGCGCGGCCGCGCCCAGATGGAGCACCTGCGCGACATCGAGGAGTTGGAGAACATCCTGCTGCCCATGGCGGGCGACGGCAGCAACGTCGACATGCTGCTCTGCAAGACGATCTACTACGACCGCTTCGGACGGACGCTGCTTTAAACGCTGGCCCCGCCTGTCGTCCGCAATAGGCGGTCGGCCACGGCCCGCCAGCGGGCTATCAGAGCCTCATCTTTGTCGGCTTGCGCTTTTTCCAAACGGCCGCGTACCAGCGCGTTCGCCATCGCGGGATCGGTGCGCAGAAGAGACGCGGCGACCCTCTCTGGCGCTCTGAGCCAAACGTCGTGTTCCCAAGGATCGAAGTCGCTTGGGACAGATACGAGGTGAGGTCGTCGCTGCCCGATTAACCACATAATGTAATGTGTCGAAATGCCGCATAAAGCGGAGTTAGAGCTAGGCAAGATAACTGACGCGGTTCCCCCAGGACTCCAAGCAAGAAGCCGGAGCCACAGGGGGCGCTTGCGGATTCTTGATGCGTGCCGAGTTAGACGGACAGCGAGGCTAGTCATTCCTTGTTTTTCCCGTTGTATTTTTTCTATTTCCGACCACTGAATATGACCGTCACGCAGCCACGTATCTGTAATT